>CALLYX010000160.1 GCA_937858775.1 uncultured bacterium
GATCGCCGACGGCATCGCGTACATCTTGCGTCGCTTGGGCAAGGGCCCTCTCTGTGTGCGGGCGGTTGTCGAGGATACCCGACAACTCACCTTTGCCTCGCTTCTATAAAAAACGGGGAAAGTCCTGCCATAATATTCCTTGTGACGGCATGCTCCAATGTGCTAGCATACCGAGGCGGGCGCACGGCACCCGCCCGCCTGCAAGGAGGCCACATGAAAACCGCGGTTGCCGTCCTCGCACTGCTCGCCTTTGTGCTCCCTCTCAACGCCCAGCTCGCCGACACACCGTGGCCGATGTTCCGGCGCGATCTCCGGCACACGGGGTTGGGCGGCTACGCGATCCCGTCCCGCGTGGAACTCGCCTGGAGCTACGAGACCGCGAGCGCCGTTTACTCCTCGCCCGCCATCGGCCCGGACGGCGGCGTCTACGTGGGGTCGGGTGACTACCAGAAGGTCGGCGCTTACGACAACCAGATCTACGCCCTGACCTCCGAGGGCGCCCTCAAGTGGAGCTACCTCACGAGAAGCAACATCAAGTCCTCCCCCGCGGTGGCGGCGGACGGCAAGGTCTACGTCGGCTCGGACGACAACCGTCTCTATGCCTTCGGCACGGAGGGCTCTCTCGCGTGGAGCTACGAGACGGGAGATAACGTGCGATCGTCGCCCGCCATCGGCCCGGACGGCACGGTATACTTCGGCTCAACGGACAACACTTTCTACGCGCTCAAGTCGGATGGATCGCCGGCGTGGTCGCACACAATTTCCGAGGCCATCTACTGCTCGCCCGCCGTCTCGACCAGCGACGGGAGGGTGTTCGTCGGCAACCACAACTGGATCTTCTTCGCCTTCAAGCCGGCCGGCGGCGTCTCGTGGTCCTACGAGTCCACGCATTTCGCCACATACTCCTCGCCAGCCATAGACGAGGACGGCACCGTGTACGTGGGCGACAACGGCGACGGCGACGCCCCCGGCACCTTCGGCCGCGTCCGCGCGTTCAGCTCAGAGGGGGCGTTCCTCTGGTCTTACGAGACGGCGCGTCTCGTGTTGTCCTCGCCGGCGGTATCCGACAACGGCCGGGTGTACGTGGGCTCGTGCGACAACCGGCTCTACGCATTCGAGAGCGGCGGGGCGCTCGATTGGAGCTTCGTCACCGGCAACCAGGTCATCTCGTCCCCGGCGCTGGGGGGGCACGACGGGGCCATCTGCGTCGGCTCTGCGGACAACAACCTCTACGCGTTCCTCTCCTCGGGGTCCCTCCTCTGGAGTTACCGCACGAATCCCACTCTCTCCTCTCCCGCCATCGGGAGCGACGGCAGAATCTTCGTCGGCTCGTACGACAACAGGGTCTACTGCCTGAGGGAGGCACCGACCCCCACCCCGACGCCGCCGATAGATCTCACGGCGGACAAGGCGGAGTACGGGACGACGGGCTCGATCTCCGTGACCGCGGACGTCTGGCCGCTCACGGTCCCGTGCTACCCGTTCGTCCGCATCCAGATGGCGGACGGCTCGACGCTCTACTACCAGCGGGGCATGGGGTTCACGGCCTCGCCCGTGCCGTACCTCGGCTTCGCGGCGGGGACCGTCATGACGGCGGAGCCCATCATGGGATACCCCGCGCTCTCGGCGAACTTCTCCGGCATACCGACGGGCGCCTACGCCCTCGAGGGCGGCGCGGTGGATATGACGCGGACCATCTCCGCCTCGAACCTCTTCTACTTCGGCGGGGTGGACAGGGAGGAAGTGACGGTAAAATAGTTGCAGGCGTTGCATGCAACCTCCAGCGGCGGAGCGCGTTAGACGGTTATTCTCACCCCAGCGAGAATATTCGCGCAACAGCTTGCGGTAGTTGTTGTTACATACAACGTCTGCGATGCGGCCCGCGATCCGGGGCCGTTGCGGAAAGGGGGTATCCGCGTGAAGCGAATCGCAACTTTCGTCGTTTTCGTCCTGCTCTCCTCGTCGCCGGTCTTCGCCCAGCTCGCCGACACACCGTGGCCGATGTTCCGGCGCGATCTCCGGCACTCAGGGTTGGGCGGCTACGCAGGCCCTTCGCGGCCGTTCCTGACGTGGAGTTACAGAGGGGGGGAGGCGATCTACGCGTCCCCGTCCATCGGCTTCGGGGGGAGGGTCGTTGCGGCCTTCGAAGCACCGTTGGGAAAACCCGCGACGATCTGCACCTTCTTCCCCGACGGTTTCCTGGAGTGGAGCTACGCAACGGGCTCGAGGTGGCACCGTTCTTCACCGGCCGTCAGCCGCGACGGAGATATCGTCATCGGGACGAGCGACTTCAAGGTGCTGGCCATCAAATCGGACGGCACGCTCAGATGGACGTACCGCACGGGATCGAACGTCAACTCCTCGCCCGTCATCGGGAACAACGGGAGGGTGTACGTGGGCTCCTCCGACAATAGGATCTACGCCCTCGACTCCACCGGCGCCCTGGCGTGGTCCTACGAGACAGGCGGCCCGGTGGAGAGTTCCCCATTGCTCGGAAACGATGGGACGGTGTACGTCGGTTCCAACGACAACAATATCTACGCCATCAGGTCGAACGGTACACGCTACTGGACCTTCCGGACCGGGGATGACGTCTATTCGTCGCCCGCGCTCGGCTTCAACACCGTCTACGCGGGCTCCAACGACGGCAGGGTCTACGCGCTCCATTGGACCGGCCTGATGAGATGGACCTACCTCACTGGCCCGGGCGGCGCGGTGTACGTTCACTCCTCGCCGGCGCTCGGCGGGGACGAGACGGTGTACACCGGCTCGAGCCCCGGGCGGTTCTACGCACTCTACTCGAACGGTTCCCTGCGGTAGAGCTTCGGGATGGGGAATCGCGGCTATCCATCCCCGGCCATCGGGAGCGACGGCGTCGTCTACACCGGCTCGTGGGATTGCAATATCTACGCCTTCAGCCCGGGCGGCTCCCTCGCCTGGTCGTACAAGACCGCAGAGCCGCTATACTCGTCGCCCGCCATCGGCCGCGGCGGGCGACTCTACGTGGGATCGAACGACGGTACGCTGCTTTGCATCGGCCCGACGCCGACGCCCGCGGCGACCCCCACCCCGACGCCGCCGATAGATCTCACGGCGGACAAGGCGGAGTACGGGACGACGGGCTCGATCTCCGTGACCGCGGACGTCTGGCCGCTCACGGTCCCGTGCTACCCGTTCGTCCGCATCCAGATGGCGGACGGCTCGACGCTCTACTACCAGCGGGGCATGGGGTTCACGGCCTCGCCCGTGCCGTACCTCGGCTTCGCGGCGGGGACCGTCATGACGGCGGAGCCCATCATGGGATACCCCGCGCTCTCGGCGAACTTCTCCGGCATTCCGACGGGCGCCTACGTCCTCGAGGGCGGCGCGGTGGATATGACGCGGACCACCTCCGCCTCGAACCTCTTCTACTTCGGCACGGTGGACCGGGAGGAAGTGACGGTCAGATAGTACGCAGAATCCACCGATGCGGGACAGGCCCAATCCCGCCCAGCAAGGAATGGACCGAAGGCCCGTAGCGCAGTATCAAAAACAGGGGCAGTCATCGCGGGGGGCGCAGCGACGAAGCAATACCGGGGCGCGGCATCGAGAGCGCTTCGCTCCGCTAGCCGTATTATAATCTTGCAATCAGCCGGACCCCAAATACACGACCGTGCGGACTATGGCCCTCTCCCCCAGCCCGTGGCCGGAGTATGGTTGTTATTCGCCTCGCCCCGTGCTATCATATCAACAGGGTGCGGAGTGTATCTCGATGGGAGGATCTTCAAGATGGTCCGCAGGGCTAAAGCAGCGTGCAGAGTGAAGACGGAGTTGTCGGTTATGATCATCAAGGAAGGGAAGTACTTCATCGCCTATACCCCCGCCCTCGATTTCTCCACCTGTGGCAAGACCGTGGAGGAGGCCCAGCGGATGTTCGCTGAAGGGGTGAATATCTTCCTTGCCGAGTGCGTGAAGATGGGGACACTGCAGGACGTCCTCGCCGACTGCGGCTGGACCAGGTCCTCCACCCGGAGCTCCCAGCTCGTTCCGCCGGAGGTCATCACCCGCACCCGGCAGGAAGTCAGAATCCCATGCCCGGCCTAGGGACGGTCTCCTTCGGCAGATTCGAGAAATTCCTCCTCCACATCGGCTGCGTGTTCGATCGGCAGAAGGGCGACCACCGGATCTACAAGCGCGCCGACCTGAAGCGGCCCCTCGTGGTCCCGTTCAAGAATCCTCTCCCGGCTTTCATCGTGCGGAACAACCTCCGCACGCTCGGTATGACCACCGGCCAGTTCCTCGATATCCTGAAGCGAATCTGATCGCCGCTCCCCTCGTCCAAATCCCCCTCTCTCCCCCATTCGGTGCGGCAGTCCAGGCCCCTCTCTCATGCCTCCTACGCCCCCGGGAGGATGCTCCTCCCGGCCGCCTCGGGCCGGCATACCTCCAGCGGACTGGAAGCGGAGAGCGTACGGAGCGGGTTCCCCTACCCACCCCCTAAAAGAAGGACCCCCGCACCGCCTCTCGGCGATGCGGGGGCCTTCCGGAGCAGCCGAGGATCATGCCGTGATTACGCAGGCGGTAAGAACGGCGGCGTGGGCGGATTTCCGGTGTGCGCGATCAGGCACTTCACGTTCGCCGCGACGTAGTAGTTGAACCCGGCCTGACCTTCCCCCGTTTATTGTACCAATCCCAATTGGAGTAACTGCTGGTTGCCAGTCCTCCCCCCCACCCCCCCGGGGGTGGGGGCGCTTGACGGATCACTGGCTATGAATTCTTCAGGCATCATGTACTCCAGCGAGCTGTGCGGACGTGCCGTGTTGTACTCCACACGCCGCTCCTCCACGGTCTCCCGGCCCTGCTCCAGCGTCATGAACCAGTGCCCGTTCAGGCACTCGTCCCTGAACCGGCCGTTGAAGCTCTCGATGTACGCGTTCTCCACCGGTTTCCCCGGCGTGATGAACGCAAGCTTCACTCCCCGCCGGCACGCCCAGGCGTCCAGGGCCTTCCAGATGAACTCCGGGCCGTTGTCGATGACGATGATCTACGACATTCCGAGAGGGAAGTACACTCTCGAGGGCGGCGCGGTGGACATGACGCGGACCATCTCCGCCTCCAACCTCTTCTACTTCGGCACGGTGGACAGGGAGGTGCTGACGGTCAAATAATGGGTTTCCCCGCGGCGCGGGATGCATCCCGCGCCGCGGGGAAACCCATTATTTGACCGTCAGCACCTCCCTGTCCACCGTGCCGAA
>CALLYX010000161.1 GCA_937858775.1 uncultured bacterium
CCCATCCTCCGCGCCGGGTCGAGCAACGCGAGGACGAGCGTCGCCCATCCCTTCTCCTTCCCCCGGAGATAGGCGCTCAGCCCGCCCGCCGCGTCGTTCGCGAAACCGTAGGCGTCCCACCCGGCGGGCAGGAGCCCCATCGTCCCCGCGAACAACCGGTCGGAGGCGATGCCGCTCTTCTCGGCGAGCGCGGAGGCGATGAGCCCGCGCTCGGTGGCGAGGAAGGCCCGGCTGTCGCTCACGTAGTAGGCGGAGAACCTACCCCTCTTTCCGCGCTCGGCGTTGAAGTAGATCCCGTCCTCCGGGGCGCCCCCGGCGCGGACCTCGCATATCAGACCGAGGATCATCGAGAGGAGGGCGGTCTGCGCGCCCGATGCGGTCCTCCCGTCGCGGATGTTGAGTTGGAACGTCCGGTCGCCGTATGTGAGGCCGAACTGCCCCTTCCCCGGGGCGAGCGTCGCGGCGAGGAGGAGCCGGTCGCGGTCGCCGGGGGCGCGCGGTAGAAGCGCGAACGCGAAGTCGGAGAGGTTGAAGAGGTTCACGTCGCCGATCGTCCCGCTCTCCTGCTTCTCCCGCGCCCGGGCGGCGAGGAAGCGGGCGAGCTCCCCGAAGACCCACTTCTGGCCGGGGTCGTTCCCCTTGATCTCGAGGCGCATGACGAGCACGGAGTCGCCGGGGATCGCGCCCAGGACCCCGCCGGAGGCGCCCGCCGCGCGGAAGAGCAAGAGGAGGAGGAGGGCGGCAGGGGCGCGGCGCGACACGAGGGTGCGGATAGGGGTGCGTGTCATGGGGTCCGTGCCCGGCGGGGGTGCGTCAGCGCCCGGCTGAAGGGCGGTCCTCCGCGGCCCCCGAGCCCGTCAGGCCGCCGATTCCCGGCTCCTTCTTCCTCTGCTTCTTCAGGCGCCGCTCGAGCTCGTCCTGCCGCTCCCGCTCCTGCTTCTCCCGCTCGGTCATGTAGTAGGCTTCGGGGATGCGCTTCTGCCCGACCTGGAAGACGTCGGTGGCGACCGCCTTGGGCAGGTCGGGGGAGGTGACGACGACCGTCTTCCCGAAATCGAGGATTCCCCTGCAGATATTGTAGTAGAGCTGGAGGATTCCGGTGCCGAAGCGCGCGGGGTCTTCCTTCGTGAAC
>CALLYX010000162.1 GCA_937858775.1 uncultured bacterium
GCCGCCTCGCGCGGGGACGGGGCGGGCCCCTCCTCGACGATCTCCGTAGCCGCGCCGCGGCGGCCGTCGATGATCGTGGTGCAGGTCCTGCTCTCCCGCGCCCCCCGGACGAAATCGTGCGCGATCCCCATCCCGTCGAGAATCGACAGGATCCGCGCGCCGTTCGCGCCGCCCGCGAGGCCGGTGAGAACGGGAGGGGCGCCGAGGGCCGAGAGGACGCGCGCCGCGTTGACCGGCTTGCCTCCTACGGTGAGCGAGGCGGCGCGCGCGCGATTCACCCCCCCGGGGCGGAATCCGTCGGCGCGCAATATCCTCTGCAGGCACGGGGTGATCGCGGCGCACAACACAGAGGCGTTCTTCGCGGTAGCAGCCATGGCGGGACGCTGAAGGGTTGAGGTTCCACGCCGCGCGTCGACCGAGTATATGCCCCGGCGCGGCGGATGGCAAGGGCGATAACGGGGGGCGCGTTGCGCCCGCGGGAAGGTATTTGATACTATGGCAGCCGCCCCCCCGCCGGGGGGGAGGAGGGGGACGGGGCGCGAGGACACCATGAAGATCCTTGTCACCGGCGGCGCCGGGTTTATCGGGTCGCACCTCGTCGAGCGCCTGCTCGACAGGGGCGACGAGGTGGTCTGCCTCGACGACTTCAACGACTCGTACGATCCGTCGCTGAAGCGAGCCAACATCGCCCCCTCGCTCGCGAACCCCTCCTTCGCCATCGTCGAGGGCGATATCCGCGACCGAAAGGCGCTGCGCGGCCTCGCCGCGCGCCACAAGTTCAAGGTGATCGTGCACCTGGCCGCCCGCGCCGGGGTGCGCGCCTCCCTCAGGGCCCCGCTTCTCTACGAGGAAGTGAACTGCGGTGGGACGCTCAACATGCTCGAGTTCGCGCGCGAACACGCGGTCGGGCGGTTCGTCTTCGGCTCCTCCTCCTCGGTCTACGGGGCGAGCGGCGCGATTCCGTTCGCGGAGGGGGACCGCGCTGACCTTCCGCTCTCGCCGTACGCGGCGACCAAGAGATCGTGCGAGCTGCTCTGCCACGCGTGGCACCACCTCTACGGCATCCATGCCACGTGCCTGCGCTTCTTCACCGTCTACGGCCCCCGCCAGAGGCCGGAGATGGCGATCCACCGCTTCACGCGCAGGATCGTCCGGGGCGAACCTATCGAGGTGTACGGCGACGGGACGAGCCGGCGGGATTATACGTACGTGGACGACATCGTCGACGGCCTCATCAAGGCGATTGACACGCCGTTCCCTTTCGAGATAATCAACCTCGGCGAGTCCATGACCGTCGAGCTCAACCGCCTCATCGCTGCGCTCGAGAAGGCGATCGGGAAGAAGGCGGCCCTCAAGACCCTGCCCGAACAGCCCGGGGACGTTCCGGTGACGTGCGCGGAGATCCGCAAGGCGCGGGAGCTCCTCGGTTACAACCCGCGCGTGCAGATCGAGGAAGGGGTGCGGCGCTTCGTCGACTGGTACCGGCGCGTCAACCCGTGATCGCCGCGGCGCCGGGGCCCCGGCGGCCGGGCGCGGGAGTGCCATGGACTTCTTCCAAGCGGTATCCATAGGGCTGGTGCAGGGCGTCACCGAGTGGTTCCCCGTCTCCAGCAAGACGCATCTGGTCATCGCCGAGCGGCTTCTCGGGATCGACGCCTCCGGTGTCGCGCTGGAGGTCGTGCTGCACCTCGGCACGCTCGCCTCGGCCGTCGTTTTCTTCCGCGCCCGGTGGGCGCGCATACTCCTTCGCCCGGGGGATGGCGCCGCGCGCCGCGCGCTCGGCATGGGCCCCGGTCGGCGCGAACTTGGGCGGGTCGAGAACGATCGCGTCGAAACGGGTACCAGCGTCGATCTGCGCGCGCAGCATCGCGTTGACGTCGGCGTCCTGCGTGGCGTGGCGCTCGGCCGCGAAACCGTTGGCGCGCACATGCGCCTCGGCGCGCGCCAGCGCCGGCGCCGACGAGTCGATGGAGGTCACGTGGGCCGCCCCACCGGCCAGCGCCGCCACCGTGAAGCCGCCGGTGTAGCAATAACAGTTGAGCACGCGCTGAAAGCCCCGATGGCGAGCGTGCGCCGCAAAGCGCGCCCGACTGTCGCGCTGGTCGAGGTAGAAGCCGGTCTTGTGGCCGGTGGCGATGTCCAGCGTCAGGCGCCAGTCGTGTTCGCGGATGCCCAGCTCGGTGGGGCCGTCGCCGCGCAGCCAGCCGGTGGCCTCCTGCAGGCCCTCCAGCGTGCGCGCGCTGGCATCGGAGCGCTCGTACAAGCGGCTCAGCCCGGTGGTGCGCAGCAGGGCGTCGGCGATCACACCCTTCCAGCGCTCCACGCCGCAGGGGTGAACTGCGCCACCAGCGTGTCGCCATAACGG
>CALLYX010000163.1 GCA_937858775.1 uncultured bacterium
CCACATCCAGGCCGAGATCATCCTGCCCGTCGTCCTCAACCTGGTGGTGAAGCCGGGCACAGGCGCCGGCGAGGTCCGGGTCATCTACTCCCACGCCGTCGCCCTGGGCCAGTGCCGGAAGTTCGTGGAACGCTGCTTCCCGAAGGCTCAGCTCGAAGCCGCACTCTCGACAACTGAAGCGGTGGACCTTGCCCTCGCCCGCGATGGCGACGCCGGCGCGATCGCCGGGCGCCTCGCCCCCGTCGCCTCGGTAACCACCGCGGACCTGGCGTCGTCCCTCATGGCGGGCGGGGAGGATTCCAGGGAGGTCGTGGTCCTCTCCGAACTTCTCCGCGAATGCGGCTCCGGCTCGGGCCTCGCCGCACGCGCGTCGCTCAGGATCAGGGGGCTCATGAAGAAGGGGCGCGGAGCGGACGCGCTCGCGCTTTTCCGCGGCCTCCTCTCCCTCCTGGCGGGCGGGACCTCAGCGCTCGCCGGGACGGTGAGCGATGAGGTCCGCGGCCTCTGCGCGGACGGCGTCCTCCCCGCGCTGTTGCTCTCCCCCGCTCCCGAGGAGGAGCGGATCGGGATCATGGCGGAGATCGTGCGTGAGATGCCGCCGGCGGACGCCACGGCCGTCCTGGAGGCGCTTCTCGCCGACAGGCACCCGGAGCTCCAGGAGGTGTTGGTGGAGGCGGGCAGGCGCGAGCCCGCGGTCTTCGCGGAGCTCCTGCGGAGCCGGATGGCAGGGGGCGCCCCCGGGGTCATCGCCCATGCCGTGGATATCCTGCGCACGCTCCCCGGGGAGATCTCGACGCCGATCCTCACGGACCTCTGCCGCCACACGTCCGCGGAGGTGCGGCTCCGGGCCGTCTCCGTCCTCGGAAAGTCCGGGGGCACGGACGCAGTCCCGCTCCTCCAGATCCTCGTGAACGACACCGACGCTGAGGTGCGGAAGACCGCGATACCCCTGCTGGGGCATTGCGGGGGGGAGGCCGCGGCCGAGACGCTTCTCGGGATCGCCGCCGACCCCAAGGGCGTCTGGGGGGGCGAGGAGCGCGTCCTCGCCTGCCGGGCGCTCGCGAAGTGCGGTGGACAGGCGGCCGTACCCGTCCTCGCCGACGTCCTCGCGAATGCGGCGGCCGGGCGCGATAAAGACGCCCAGATGCTCCGCTCCTCGGCGCGCTTCGCCCTGGAGAGCATCGGGGGGGAAAAGGCCCTGGCGGCCCTCCGGGCCGCCGCGCCCCGGCCGGGCCGGTCTGTCTTCAGGCGGTTTTTCGAGAAGGAGTGACAGGGCATGGAGGCCCCGCGCTCGAAGCGCGAGGAGATGACGGCGGATCTGCTGTCGATCCTCGACAATATCGAGCTCATCGTCAAGCAGATGGTGACCGCCGGGAGCCAGGCCTTTCTCTACTCCGGCGAACACCCCGCGGTGCGCGAATACGTCGAACGGGCCTACACGACGATGCGGGAGATCCTCGTCCGCAAGGAGTCGTTCGCAATCAGCGCGCGGGAGGGCATGCTGGTCTACGAAAACATACCCCTCTACCGCCTGAGCATGAGCGCGAGGAAGTTCATCGACTACCTGGAGGCGAAGAAGATCCACGGCATGATCGTAGCGCGGGGCCTCGCCTTCGAGGAGCTGCTCAGGTTCGTCGAGGTCCTGGTCTCTCCGGCGGTGCGGGTGCAGGGGCGCGAGGAGTTCAACAAGGAGCTCGCCGGCCGCGGGGTGCGTGCGATCACGGTCATGGAGATCAAGAAGGAGGACGAGAAGGAATGGGCCGCCCGCGAGCCCAAGGTCGTCTACGAGGAGGTGGTGCGGCTCATGCGGGCGTTCGCGCACGCGGCGATCCGGAAGAAGAAGTTCCCCTTCGGCGAGTCCGACGTTCTCGTGAGCGAGATCGCGGAGATCGTCTCGAAAGACCCCCGCGCCATGCTCGACCTCGTCTCCATCCGCGACTTCGACGAGCACGCCTTCACGCACGCGGCGAACGTCTGCGTCCTCGTCACCGCCTTTGCCGCGCTCTACGGGGCGGACCGCCCGCGCCTCGCCCCCGTCTGCCAGGCGGCGCTGCTTCACGACATCGGTAAGCTGTCGCTGCCGCCCGAGATCTTCCTGGGGGGGGGCGAGCCGACGCCGGGGCAGGCGGAGATCCTGCGCCGCCACCCGGTCGAGGGCGCGCGCGCCCTGGAGGAGGCGGAGGGGGCGCGGCCGCTCGCGGTGGTCGTGGCTTTCGAGCATCATATTCAGTACGACCGCAAAGGATACCCGGCGACCAAGGCCGGCCACCGCCCCTTGCCGATCAGCCTCCTCGTACAAACGGCGGACGCCTACGACAACCTGACCGCGCCCCTCCGCGGGCGCCCCCCCCTCACCAGGGTCGGCGCCCTCGAGGAGATCGCCGCCGGCGCGGGGACCGTCTTCGACGCGGCGATCGTCAAGGGATTCCTCGGCATGATGGGCTACTACGTCCCGGGGACGCTGGTGGAGCTCGACACCGGGGAAGTCGCCGTCGTCGAGGAGATGCGCGGGGACAACCCTTCCCGCCCGACGGTCAAAATCCTGCGCGGCGGAGAGCGCGGCGCCCGTATCGATCTCGCGGAAAAGGGGCCGGGCGGGGAGTACCGGAAGACGGTCCGGCGCCCGCTGGGCGGCGAGGATCAGGGAAAGAAGGGCGCGCCGGCCCAGGCGCCCGGCGGCCCGTAACGGGGCCCGTTGCGGGAACGGCGGCTTGATGCTAGCATAGGCGATCCGTTCGGCAGCCCGGTCCACGGCCCGGAGGAGTGCGATGGACGCCGTCACCAGGAAACTCTGCGCGCTCCTCGACCGCGACGACGTGGAACTCCAATGCTCCGCGGCGCGCGTGCTCGGCGAGCTCGGCGCCGCGAGCGGGGAGGTGCGGGCCTGCCTGGCGAAGCGCCTCCCGACCAGGAACCTCACCCTCAAGCATTATCTCCTCTCCGCGCTCGAACGGATCCCGGGCCGCGAGGCGCTCCCCTATCTCTTCCCCGTCCTCAAAGAGGGGGGGAAAGTGCAGGAGCGGGCGGCCGGCATCATCGTCTCCTGCGGGGCCGCGGCGGTCTCCGCCGGAAAGGCGCTCTTCGCCTCCGCGGACGAGGATCTGAAGATGCAGATCGTCAGAATCCTCGGGACCATCGGAACGGCCGAGGGATGCCGCTTCCTGGTCGGCTGCATCCCCGACGCCGGGGCCGAGCTCCGGAGGGCCATCTGCCTAGCCCTCCGCGAGGCCTTGGGGAGGCTCTCCACGGGCGACAGGCGGTCGTTGATCGGAAGGATCGACGCGCTCCTCGCCTCTCCGCGCGCCAAGGCCTCGGGCGAGATCGCCGCCGCAGGGATCATGCTCCTCGGCTGCGCCGCGGACGCGTCGGGGATCGGGAGACTGCTCCGCGCGGCCGCGCCGGGCCAGCCCCCGCCCGTGCGGGAGCAGGCGCTGATCGCCCTCGGGCGCGTAGCAATCCCCGCCGCCCGCGCGCGGGAGGTCGTAGCCGCGCTCCTCCCCGCCCTCAAGGACGCCGATTACGCGAATGTCGGCCGCCACGCCCTCGCGGTGTTCCAGCGGATCGGCCTCCCGGGTGCCGCCGCCGCGCGGCTGGACGAACAGCTCCGAGGGGCGCACCCGGCGGTTCGGGGCTTCGTCCTCTCCAGGATGAGCGCGGACGGGTCGGAGGAGAACATACGGCGGCTCCTGGCCTACCTGGCCTCCGGCGGCTTCGACGAGCGGCGCGCGGCGCAGGAGGCGCTGGCGAAGATCCCCGGGGCGGCGCCGCAAATCCTCAAGGGCCTCGACGCGGCGAAGGAGTACGAGGCGGGGATGCGCCTCGTCAGTATCCTCAGGTCGCTTGGCGCCAAGGCGGTCCCGCGGGAGAAGGCGCGCCTCTTCGACAGGATGGAGAAGCTCCGCGCGGCCGGCGACGAGATGGCCGCAGTCTACGCCGCGGCGCTCACGGTACTCGACCCCGCCTTCCTCTCGGCCAAGGCGCTGGACGTCGCCAGGCGCCTCAAGCGCGCCGGGGCGTTCGCCGACGCCGAGTCGTTCTTCGGCCTCCTCGCGCGGCACGCCCAGCTCACCGATGAGCTCAAGTTCGAGAAGGCCGTGGTGAAGCTCCGGCGCGGTCTTCCGGATCTCGCCTCCGCCCGGCGAGACGAGGACGAGTCGCTGCGCCTAATCGCCGAGCTCGCACGATCCCCGGGCTTTCCCCTTCTCAAGCGCCTGAAGGCGGAGAAGTCGCTCGGCCCGGACGAGCTCCACCACCTCGGCTTCCACTTCTCGGAGAAGCTCTTCGCCCAGAGGGAGCTCGGGGTCGCCCTGCTGACGCATATCGCCAAGAAATCAACGCGCAGCAGGATAGCCATCGCGGCAAGGCGAAAGCTCGAGCTCGTCGGGGCCCCGCTCCCGCGGAAGGGATGACGGGCCATCGCGCCCTCTTCGCCGCGGCGGGGGCAAGATTTCGGTGGACACCGGCGGGAAGTTCGTTATACTACCACCGCACGGACGGTGAACGTCGCGCCGCGGGCGGCGCGGGTGTTCGACATACGGCGGAATCGAAAGGAGGAGGGAGACATGAATGGCAGATTGGCGGTCCTCTTCGCCGCCCTTCTCGCGGTGGCGCTCTTCTGCGGGTGCGTCGGCTATTTCCACTACCATCCGATCAAGAGCACCGAGCAGGAGACGGCCGGGGCCGGCGGCGGGAAGGTTTTCACGAGCGAGACATCCATGGGGCCGGCAGTCACGCCGTTGATCTCGGCGGCGCCGATTTCCGAGGAATCTCTCATCAAATAAACGCTGGGCGCAACGGCTGCCGGGCGAGCGCGCCGCCTGTATAACGGGGGCGCGCTCGCTATCGTGTTTCAGCGCCCGGCGCGCCGCGGGGAAAAGGAGGATCGGACAATGGCGGGGATCACGGTCGGCGATCTCGTGAGCTGGACGGCGGGCCAGAAGACCAAGGTGGGCGTCGTCCGGGAGGTCAACGCGGACGGCTCCTGCACGGTTGATATCACCACCACCGCGGGGCGCTTCGAGGAGAGGATCAGCGCCGCGCGCCTGGAGCGCCTCACCTCCACCACCGCCCCCGCGCAGCCGCCCGGCGCCGGCTGCCCCTGCCCGGGCCCCGAATCCTCGGACACCTGACCGCGCCCCGTAGCCGGCGCGAAACGCCCCATCCCCCGCGCCCGGCGCGCGTGGAGAATGGCGTTTTCCCTGCGGGGCCGGCGCGCGCGCCGCGCCGTTAGGCCGCCCGAGGCGGGGGGCGCGGTGGGGCCTCCGGTCACTCCTCGACGACAACCTTTCCCGAGCTGTAGAGGAGCTTGTTGCGCTCCTGGCGCTCGCGCTCGTACCGGTAGTTCACCATCATCCCGTACGACTCCCCCATTCCCCGCCCCGATGGGTTGGCGAGATAATTGATGCCGGCGATCGAGGCGCCGTTGGAGAGGTGAAAGTTCGCCACCGGGTCGTAAGCGTTCGGCAGGCGCTCCCCCTGCCCGCGGCCCGGCCGCTTCTCGCGCGTGAGGTAGTATCGCGTGAGCTCGACGAGGGGATGCTCGGCCGCCCGGCGAATCGGCAGGTTTTCATGCCATCCCGCCGTACCGAGCGCCTTGGAGAGAAGGACGGAGAGCGGGAGCGCCCCCGCGCCCTTCTCTCCCGCCGCCTCGAGCGCCCCGGCGAGCGCGCGCGCCTCCGCGGGCGTAAAAAAGCGGCCGCGCTTGTTGGCGTCGATCTTCTCCGCGGTGAGCAGGAACCCCCGATCGCCCGCGAGAACCCGGTCGAGGTAATCCCTGAAGCCGGGGACCGGGCTGAGGGTGGCGAAGCGGCGGATTCGCGGGTAGTGCCGCTCGATATAGTCGCGGGCGCGGGTGATCATCTTCGCCCCCAGGGCGAGCCCCTCCAGGCCTGCGAGGGTCGTGTTGACCGAGTAGAAGATCGCCGTGTCCGCCCGGCGGAGGTCGGGCGGGCGCCGCGACTCCCCGATGATCCTCGATATCCTACGGATGAGCCCCTTCGAAAGCGCCACCTCGATGTAGACGAGGGGGGTGTACGGCATCTTGAAGTGCTCGAGGGTGATGATGATCCGGTCCGGGCTGTTGAGCCGGTTCTCGAAGTTCCACCAGTTGTCCGCCGGGTGCACCCCCTCCTTCTCCGAGATAAACTTGAGCAGCGCGATCGACGTGTTCTGGGTGTTGCAGAGGCGCGTCACCAGGTATTGGAAGTTGAAGATGCGCATGAAGTGGTCGCTGAATAAAGCGGCGAGGGCGGTGAGCCGCTGCAGGTTCGCGGGCTGGGGCCTGGCCTCGGAGAGGCGCCCGATCACCGCGCCCAGGTCGGCGCGGAGCGCAATCAGCCACTCCGGGGTGTCCATCGCGGCGTGGATCTGGTTCAGGATGAAATCGACCTTCGGATGGTCGAGCGAGGCGAGGATCGTGAAGAACGCCTCCCGCCGGTCGTCCCCGCCGTCGTAAAAGTCCGTTATGACCCGGAGCAGGCCGGGATGGATGTTGCGGTCGGTGGCGAAGAGGGCGAGCGCCTCCTCCACGGCGCGGGTGTCCGCGGAGACCGCCTTTCGGAACGCCCGGGCGAGCGCGGCGGCGATCTTCTGTCTCACCTCGGCGAATCCCGACTGATGCGTCATGGCCCCTCCAGGCCGATCCCGCCTCAGGGCTCCTCCGCCTCGAGGAACCCCCGGAGTTTTCGGCTGCGAGTGGGGTGCCGCATCTTGCGGAGCGCCTTCGCCTCGATCTGACGGACGCGCTCGCGCGTGACGCTGAAGACCCTCCCCACCTCCTCGAGCGTCCGCGGGGAACCGTCCCCGATCCCGAAGCGGAGCGTCAACACGCGCTGCTCCCGCTGGGTCAGCGTCTTGAGGACGCTCTCGATCTGTTCCTTGAGCAGGGCATAGCCGGTCGCCATCGCCGGGGACTCGGCCCCCTTGTCCTCGATGAAGTCGCCGAAATGGCTGTCGTTGCTGTCGCCGATCGGGGTCTGGAGGGAGATCGGGTGCTGGGCTATCTTCATGATCCCGCGCACCTTCTCCACCGGAAGCTCCATCTCCTCGGCGATCTCGTCGGGGGAAGGCTCCTTGCCGTACTCCTGCACGAGCTTCTTGGAGGCCCGCACCAGCTTGTTGATCGTCTCGATCATGTGGACCGGGATACGGATCGTGCGGGCCTGGTCCGCGATGGAGCGGGTGATCGCCTGGCGTATCCACCAGGTCGCGTAGGTGGAGAACTTGTAGCCGCGGCGGTACTCGAACTTGTCGACCGCCTTCATGAGCCCCATGTTCCCCTCCTGGATCAGGTCCAGGAAGGAAAGCCCGCGGTTTGTGTACTTCTTCGCGATCGAAATGACGAGCCTTAGGTTGGCCTCGACCATCTCGCTTTTCGCGCTGTGGCCGCGCCGGGCCGCGTCCCTGAGACTTTCCACATGCCTCTTGAGCTCCGGGAGCGACATCCGCGCGTCCCGCTCCAGGGCGAGGAGCTCGCGCTTGATCTGCGCGATGCGGCGCTTGGCGGTCTTCGCGCGGCTCTTGGCGAGGCGCTCCTTTTCGCGCTCGAGCTCACCCACCCTCCGGGCCTTCTGTTCGAACTTGTCGATGAACTCCTCGATGGCGCTCTGCTTGAAGTGCAGCCTCCGGACGAGGGCGACCATCGACTCCTGGAGCTTCTGGTAGTCGCGCTCCAGCCTGAGGCGGATCTTGCCCCCGGGCTTCGCCTTGCGTATCTGCTGGTACTTCCGCCCCATCTCCGCGTCGACCTTCTCGAGCAGCGGGCGGTTCCTCTTCTCGTCGATAAGATAGGTGTCGCGGTTCTTGACCTTCTTGTCCTGGATCACCCGGTCGAACCGCTCCTTCCCCGTGCAGACGCGCTCCGCGAGGTCCAGGGCGAGACGGGGTGTGAAGCCGAGCCGGAAGATTATCTCCTTGATCTGGGCCTCGGACTTCTCGATCCGCTTCGAGATCTCGACCTCCTGCTCGCGCGTGAGGAGCGGCACCTGTCCCATCTGCTTCAGGTACATCCGGACCGGGTCGTCGATGAACTCGACCCTGGCGGGGCGCTCCTTCTTCTCCGCCCTGGCCGCCGTGACGGCGGCCTGCCGCCGGGCGACATCCTTGTCGTCCACGACGTCGACGTCCATCTGCCGCAGGAGCATGATGATGGAGTCGATCTCCTCCGCGGAGATGACGCTGGCCGGGAGGACATCGTGGATACGCGAGTAGGTGAGGTACCCGCCCTGCGCGTTGGCGATCCGGAGCAGCTCCTTGATCTTCTGGTCTTTTTCCGCCTTTACCATGGTGTTCGCTCTTTCCCCCCTCCTTGCCCCGTCAGGAAAACTTCAGCAGCTCGGCCTTCTTGCTCATGAGCAGCGTCTGCATCTCGAGGATCTCCCCCGCCCGCGCCCCCGCCTTCTCGCGGCGCGCGATCTCGCGCGTGATCCCCCCGATCTCCTCCTTCAAGCCGCGGCGCTTGAGGTACCGGACGCAGTCGCCCGCGACCTGCGCCCGGTCCCCGCCGGGCTCCTCCTCGGCGGCGAGGGCGCTCAACACGGCCGCCGCGCGGTCGTCCTCCAGCGATGCGAGGAGCCGCGCCCGCCCCCCCCAGCGGCGCCCGCTGAACAGGGCGAACGCCTTCTCGACGATATGGCGCAGGTCCGGGTCGCGGAACTCCTCCGGGCTGAGCCCCTCCGCGGCGAGCTTCAAAACCGCCGCGTCCTCCAGCATCAGCCGCACGAGCTCGCGCTCGCCCGCGGGCAGCTTGGCGGTCGCGGCGTCCCCGGGCGACGGGGCGCGGCGGCGGCCCTTCTTCCTGATCTCCTCGATGATGACGCCCTGCGGGATGTCGAGCCGTTCGGAGAGCTTCCTCCGGTACGCCTCGCGCAGGACCTCGTCGTCGACGCGCGCGAGCGCGTCGAGAAACTCCGAGGCGACCAGCGCCTTTCCCACCTCCCGCCGGTGATCGTGGCGCCGGCAGAGTTCATCGAGGAGGAAGTCGAAATACTCCGCCGCGCCCGCGACAAGCCCCCGGAACGCCTCCCCCCCCCTCTCCCTGACGAACGTGTCCGGGTCGTGGCCGCGCGGCAGGAGGAGCACCCTCACCCGCAACCCCTCGGCGAGGAGGGCGTCGATGCTGCGCAGCGCGGCCCCCTGCCCGGCCGCGTCCGCGTCGAAGCCCATCACGACCTCGGGCGCGAAACGCCGGAGGATTCTGGCGTGGTCCGGCGTGAACGCCGTCCCCTGCGACGCCACGACGTTCTTGATCCCCGCGGCGAAGAGGGCGAGGAGGTCGAAATACCCCTCGACCACGATCGCCCTCCCCTCGTCCACGATCGCCCTCTTGGCGAGGTGGATCCCGAAGAGGCTGCGCCCCTTGCTGAAGAGCGCGGACTCCGGGGAGTTCATGTACTTGGGCGTCCCGTCGCCCAGGACGCGCCCGCTGAAGGCTATCACCCTCCCGCCGGCGTCCCTGATCGGGATCATGAGCCGGTTGCGGAAGCGGTCGCAGACCCTGTTTCCGTCCTGCCTCCGCGTCACCAGCCCGAGGCTCAGCAACGATTCCGCGGAGTGGCCTCGCGCCGCCGCCGCCGCGCGGAGGGCATCCCACGAGTCGGGGGCGTAGCCGAGCGTGAACTCCGAGGCGAGGGCGTCTGAAACCCCCCGCTTCCTCAGGTAGGCGGCGACCCTCTTCCCCGTCGCGCTCTTCCAGAGCTGCTGGGCGAACCACGAGGCGGCGAAGTCGTTGAGGCGGTAGAGGGCCTCCTTCCCCTCGCCCTTCCCCCCCTCTCCCCCCCGCGTCTCCGGCACGGCGATCCCGGCCTTCCGGGCCAACATCCTGACCGCTTCCGGAAAAGGGACGCGCTCGTACTGCATCACGAAGTTGACCGACCCGCCGCCCGCGCCGCAGCCGAAGCAGTGCCATATCTGCTTCTCCGGGTTGACGAAGAAGGAAGGCGTCTTCTCGCTGTGAAACGGGCAGCATGCCTTGAAGCTCCTGCCGGCCTTCTTAAGAGGGATGTAGGAGGAGACGACCTCGACAACATCGTTCGCCGCCTGCACCTCCTCGATCACCCCCTGCGGTATCATGCCCCCCGCTCCCCGCCGCGTCCCCTCGCCACCCTCTCGAATCCCGAGCACGGAATTATCTCGATCCGCTCGTTGCCGCACACGGCGTCGAGCAGGATATTGAGGCCGAGGTTGTCGCTCGCCATGTGACCGGCGACGATCACGTTCAGGTTCTGTTTCTTGGCCTCCTCGAGGTGTTTTTCGCTCAGGTGCATGCATACGAGCGTCCCCACCCCGGCATCCGCGATCTTCCCCAGCACCTTGACGGGGCCCTCGGTGCCCCCCGTCATGTCCACGAAGATCCTCCCGGCGCGGCGGCCCTCTTTCCCCGCTATGATCTTCGGCGGGGCGTTGTTCGCGGAGGCGTTCCGGTACTCCGGAATTTCCACGAGCAGATCCATGATGTCGCCGGCGCGCGCCGGCTTCCGCCGGTCGAAGAGCCGCTGGAGGTGCGTGGTCGCGCAATTGTCGGCGGGCGTGTGCATGCAGGCGAGCGGAACGCCCAGGAGGCGCGCCGCATCCACCGCCCGGGTGTGGTTGACCGGCATCACCCGGTGCTCGACCTCGCGCATCCGCTCCTCGATGAGCGCCTCCGCGATGGCGATCGGCACGCCGAGCCCCGTGTAGAACACCGCGAACACGAAGCCGTAGAGCAGGCTCATCTGTGTCTCGGAGATGCCGAGATCCGCCCTGATCGGGCCGACCAGAAGCCCGAGGATCACCCGGTCGATGAACGAAAGGATGTAGGCCAGCATCAGCACGATGACCATGTACCAGGCGACGCGAGGGCGCGGCCAGTCCCGT
>CALLYX010000164.1 GCA_937858775.1 uncultured bacterium
ACCACCGCGCACAGGCGCGAGAGGGAGCTTATCCCGGCGATGGCGCGTCGGCCTATCGTGCCGATCATGTTCATGCCAAGTCGCGGCGGAAGCCCCGGGGGCCTCTCCGGCCCGCAGACGCCGCACGCGCGCCTCCTCAGCGCCCCGGCGGGCGGCGCAGGGCGCGGGAGACGATCCCGCGGGCCTCCGCGACTATCCTCCCGAGGTGCTCCTCGCTCCTGAAACTCTCCGCGTAGATCTTGTATATATCCTCCGTGCCGGAGGGGCGCGCGGCGAACCAGCCGCCCTCGCTCACCACCTTCAGCCCCCCGATCGGCTCGCCGTTGCCGGGGGCGCGCGTGAGCCTCTCTACGACCTCATCCCCTGCCATCTCCGTCGCCTGCACGTCATCGGGGGAGAGGGCCTTGAGTCCCTTCTTCTCCGCCGGCGTCGCCGGCGCGTCGATCCTCGTGTAGTAATGCGCGCCGAACTCGGCGGTCAGCTCGGCGTAATGCTCGCCGGGGTCCCTGCCCGTGACCGCCGTGATCTCCGCCGCGAGGAGGCCCATGATGATGCCGTCCTTGTCGGTGGCCCAGACCGTTCCGTCGCGGCGCAGGAAGCTCGCCCCGGCGCTCTCCTCGCCGCCGAAGCAGAACGCGCCGTCGAAGAGCCCGGGGGCCAAGTATTTGAATCCGACCGGCACCTCGCAGAGCCTCCGGCCGAGACGGCCCACGACGCGGTCTATCATGCTGCTCGACACGAGCGTCTTGCCGACCGCCGCGCCCGGCGGCCAGCCGGGGCGGTGCGTCAGGAGATAGCGGATGGCGACGGCAAGGTAATGGTTCGGGTTCATGAGCCCCGCCGAAGGGGTGACGATTCCGTGCCGGTCGACATCGGGGTCGTTCCCGAACGCGACACGGTAGCTGTCTTTCAGCCTCACGAGCCCCGCCATCGCCCACGGGCTGGAACAATCCATGCGGATCTTCCCGTCGTGGTCCACCATCATGAAAGAGAATGCCGGGTCGATCACCGGGTTCACCACGGTCAGGTCCAGCCCGTAAATCTCCGCGATCGGGCTCCAGTAGACCGCGGACGCCCCGCCGAGCGGATCCACGCCGATCTGGATTCCGGACGTGCGCACCGCGTCCATGTCGATGACGGCCGGGAGGTCCGCCACGTACGGGGCCATGTAGTCGTGGGCGCAGATGACGTCGGACTTCACGGCCTCCTCGTAGGGGAGGCGCTTCACCCCCCTGCCGCCGCCCTTCAGGAGTTCATTGGCGCGTTCCTGGATCCACGCCGTCGTCTCCGTGTCCGCCGGGCCGGCCGTCGGGGGGTTGTACTTGATGCCGCCGTCGGACGGCGGGTTGTGCGACGGGGTGATCACTATGCCGTCGGAGACGGAACGGCGGTCACGGCGGTTGTGAGTCAGGATCGCCCAGGATATGACCGGGGTGGGGGTGAAGCCGTCGCCGTGCTG
>CALLYX010000165.1 GCA_937858775.1 uncultured bacterium
ACGCTCGCCGTGTCGGTGAGCATCGAGAACGCCCTCGGCATGGGGGCGGCCGCCACGTTCGTGCTCCTCGGTTCCAATATCGTCATAGCCGCCCTCATGGCCCTATTCGGGAGGATGCTGCGGCCGGGGACGCTAGATCAGGTGAAGAAGATCAGGATCCCGATCTACATCGTCATCATCGCCTCCTTCGTGACGATCGTGGACCTCCTGATGAACGGCTTCGCCCCCGCGCTCTACGCCAAGCTCGGCCTCTACGTCCCGCTGATCGTCGTCAACTGCATCATCCTGGGGCGCGCGGAGGCGTTCGCCGCGTCGAACGGCGTTTTGGCCTCGGCGCTCGACGCGCTCGGCATGGGGGCGGGTTTCACCCTCGCCATGCTCCTTCTCTCCACCGTGCGGGAGGTCATCGGATCCGGGAAGTTCTACGGCTACCCCGTCTTCGGCCCCGGCTACTCCCCCATGATCATCCTCACGCTCGCCCCCGGGGCGCTGCTCACCTTCGGTCTCCTGATGGGACTCTTCCGGCATCTCAAGAAAGCGAGGGGCGGCGATGGACCTCTTTGAGCTCTTCTCCATTTTCATCGGCGTCGCCCTCGTGAACAACTTCATCTTCTGCCAGTTCCTCGGGCTGTGCCCGTATATCGGGGTGACCGAGCGGACATCTTCCGCGCTGGGGATGGGAATGGCGGTGATATTCGTCATGACCGTCTCCTCCGCCATAACGTGGGCGGTCTACGAATGGGTCCTCGTGCCGTACGGGATCACGTATCTGTACATCATCGCCTTTATACTTGTGATCGCGGCCTTCGTGCAGCTCGTGGAGATGTTCCTCCAGAAATCGGTCCCCGCGCTCTACCGCGCCCTCGGGATCTACCTGCCGCTCATCACCACGAACTGCGCCGTGCTGGGCGTCGTTACGCTCAACATGCTCCAACTCTTCGGGAAGCCGAACAGCCTCGTGAAGTGCGTCGTGCAGGGGTTCGGCGGCGGCGCGGGCTTCATGCTCGCGATGCTGATCATGGCTGGGATCCGGGAGCGGCTCGAATACGCCGACGTCCCGGAGGCCCTCGAGGGCGTCCCGATCGCCCTCGTCACCGCGGGACTGACCGCGATCGCCTTCCTCGGCTTCGCGGGGCTCTCGATCTAGCGGGATAACGGCGCCGCCCCGCCGACGGGGCGGCGCGTCCGACAAAGGGGTGTCGTCCATGTCACCGGTCGTGTTCTATTCGGCCGCGGTGCTCGGCGCGATGGGGTTCGCCCTCGGGCTGCTGCTCGCGATCTTCGGGCGCGTCTTCGCCGTCTCCATTGATCCCAGGGTCGAGGGAGTGGCATCCGCCCTCGCGTGCCTCAACTGCGGCGTCTGCGGCTACCCGGGCTGCCGCGCCCTCGCCGAGGCGATCGTGGCGGGGAAGGCGAAGGCGGAGCAGTGCGCACCGGGGGGCGACGAGGCGGTGAGGAAGGTGGCGGAGCTGCTGGGGCAGCAGGCGGTCTTCGCCGAGCCGTCCGTGGCGGTCGTGCGGTGCAGGGGCGGGAAGAGCGTCGCGAAAGACAGGGCGGTCTACAGGGGGGTGCGCGACTGCGTCTCCGCCGATCTCATCGGCGCCGGCAGCAAGGCGTGCGAGTGGGGGTGTCTCGGCATGGGCTCGTGCGCCGCGGCCTGCCCGTTCGGGGCGCTGCGGATGAACGCGGAGGGACTGCCGGAGGTGAACGAGGAGAAGTGCACGGCGTGCGGCATCTGCGTCGGGGTGTGCCCGAGGCGGATCATCGCACTCATCCCGCGCCGGCAGATGGTCTATTTGGGGTGCGTGTCGAGGGATAGGGGGAAGAATGTGAAGGAGGTGTGCGCGGTCGGATGCACGGCATGCGGGCTCTGCGCGAGCCCGAAGGTCACGCCCTCCGGGAGTGTGATCATCAGGGAGAACCTCCCGGAGTTCCCGCCGGGGTGGGAGGATTTCAAGGCGGCCGCCGAGAAATGCCCGTCGCGCTGTTTCGTGATCCGCCGCCCGCTGCCTTCCGGCCGTTCCCCCGGGGCGGACGCAGCGGCGCCTGGAGGCACGATCCCCGGAGATCGCCATGCCCATGATTCTTGATGGGAGAAAGATCGCCGCGGCGATACGCGCCGAGATCTCGGACGGCGTGCGGCGCCTCCGGGCCGAGAAGGGCGTGACGCCCGGCCTCGCCTTCGTCACCGTCGGCGACGACCCCGCCTCCCGCTGCTATGTCGCGATGAAGGAGAAGGGATGCGTGGAGACCGGGATGCGTTCGCGCCACTGTCCCCACCCCGCCTCGACCCCGCCGGCGCGCCTCCTCGGCCTCATCCGGGAGCTCAACGCCGACCCGGCGGTTCACGGCATCCTCGTCCAGCTTCCGCTCCCGCGCGGCCTCGACACGCGCGAGATCCTCTCCGCCGTCTCGCCCGAGAAGGACGTGGATGGATTCCATCCGGTCAACGCGGGAAAGACCCTTCTCGGGCTCGAGGGGCCCCGCCCCTGCACGCCCGCTGGCGTCGTCGAGCTCCTCGTTCGCTCCGGGGGCTCGTGGAATGGGAAGGACGTCGTCGTGATAGGCCGAAGCGAGATCGTCGGGAAGCCGCTTGCCGCGATGCTGATGCAGCGTTCCGGGAGGACGAACGCCACAGTGACGGTCTGCCACACGGGTACGCGCGACCTCGCCGCGCACACCCGCCGCGCCGACATCGTCGTCGCCGCCATGGGCCGGCCCCGTTTCCTGAAGGGCGGGATGGTCAGGGAGGGGGTTACGGTCATCGACGTCGGGATCAACAGGGTCGAGGACCCCTCGTCGCCGAAGGGGTACCGCCTTGTGGGGGACGTGGATTTCGACGGGGTCGCCCCGAAGGCCGCCGCGATCTCGCCCGTGCCCGGCGGCGTAGGGCCGATGACCGTCGCGATGCTCCTATCGAACACGCTGGAGGCGGCGCGCCGCGCGGTGCGCCCGGGATGAGGCGCGGCGGACAGTATGCCCCCCCCGCGCGGTTCCCGATGCTTTTTCGCGCCTTGACTTGCCCCGGCGGATGCGGTAGGATATCTGCGGAAGGAAAAGAGGATCACAGGGTGCTCGGGGCATGGCTCGAGGTCCCCAACACGCGCGCCCCGCTCGGGGACTATTCCAACCGGCCTTGGAGCACCCTTTTTCAGTAGGATCTAGATCGTCGTGATCCCGGCGCGACCCGCGCCGTGACCGAGTTTGCCCCCCCCGCTCGCCCGTTCCGTGGCGCCCCGCCCCGCGCCGCTCCCAGGGCGGCCGCCGGGAGGATGGTGAGCGGGTCGGATTCACTCCGATCTCGATCCCTTCCCCGCGGGCGCGCCCGCGAAACGAACGCGTCAAAGCGGCCCAACGAGCGGGGGTGAGGCGCAGAATCATCCATGGGGCGGAACCGCCGGGGGCGGCGGCGACAGTCGAACGGCGGGGCGATAGGCGCCCGAGTTCAACGCCTTTGCCCTGGGTATTTCCATCCGTTGCACCGGATCTAACTGCGCCTGCACGCCTCTCTCCTCCGCCGCGTCCGCGCCTCGGGGGGCATTCGAGGCGATATCCCATGGGGAAGGTCGCGGGTGGTTTCTTTGCTGCGCCCACGCCTGCCTTGTCTCCAACTCCTCCGTGTCCCAGCGGCCGATCATGGCTTTTATCGACGAACCCGCGTGTGACGCCGCCGGGGTGCCACGTCCTGCGGAATATGATATTTTAGCCCGTATGCATCTCGATCCCCCCCGTTCCGTTCATCCGGGAATCGCGGCGCCGGGCGCCGGGCCGGACCTCTCCGCGGCCCGCCGTATCCTCGTCGACTCTTGCGCTGCATTCCAGCCGGTGGCGCGAATCATCGACCGCCTCGCGAAGGGAGAATCCGCGGCCGCGTCGGGCGTCTTCGGGTCCGCGTTCGCCGTTCTCTGCGCGGCCGCGCGGGAGCGCCTGGGGCGGCCGATGCTGGTCGTGACGCGCGGCCCGCGCGAGGCCGAGGACGTCGCCGCCGACCTCGAGACGGTTTCGGCCTCCCCCGTTTATCTCTTCCCCGCGTGGGAGACGCTTCCCGGCGAGGGGATCGAACCGCATCCCGACCTCCTCGGGGACCGGTTCCAACTGCTCGCGGCCCTCTCCCCGGCGTGGGCCGCCACCGCGGCTCCCCCGATCGTCGTCGCGTCCGCGGGTGCCGTCTCGCAGCGGATCGTCCTGCCGGCGGCGTTCGCCGCGGAGATCCTCCGGATATCCCGCGGCGGCCGGCTGCCGTTGGAGGATCTTGTCTCCCGCATCGAGGCGGGCGGCTACCGGCGGGTCGAGATGGTGGAGGAGAAGGGGGAGTATTGCGTCCGGGGCGGCATCGTGGATTTCTTCCCCCCCGCCGCGGACTTCCCGGCGAGGGTCGAGTTCGGCGCCGACGCGGTGGAGACGATCCGTACGTTCCATCCGCGGACCCAGCTGGCCATTGAAGAAACGGCGGCGGCCGTTCTGACGCCGGCCTCCGAGATCTCGCTCCTCGGCCGCAGCAGCGGCGCCCTCGGGACCATCCTGGACCATCTTCCACGCGAGACCGTCATCGTCCTCCACGAGCCCGCGGCGGTGAGAAGGGCGTTCGAGGAGGCGGGGGGGGCGGGGGAGGCGTTTCTCGGGCCCAATG
>CALLYX010000166.1 GCA_937858775.1 uncultured bacterium
CGTCTCCATCCGTTCCTCCGTCATCCCGATCATTGTATAGATTCCGGGCGCGGGTGGGGACAAAAAACGGGGGAGGGGGCGGGCGAAAGGGCCCCTCCCCCCCCTCGCCCGGATGTTATAATACGCCGCGATGATCAACGTGACGAAGCTCTGCTGCGGCGGGGAGTTCGCCGGCGACGCCCTCCGCTACGCGAGGGGGATTGGCGGGGCGCCCGTTGTGGCGTGGAATTGCACCGAGGCGTGCAATCTCGCATGCAGGCATTGCTACAGCGAGGCCCGCCCGGGGCGCGCCGCGGACGAGCTCACGACCGACGAGGCGCGCGGGATGATAGAGGACCTCGCCGGCCTCGGCGTCCCGGTCCTCCTCTTCTCCGGCGGGGAGCCGCTGATGCGGGGCGACCTGTTCGAGCTCGCGGCGTTCGCTGCGGGGAAGGGCGTGCGCGCGGTCCTCTCCACGAACGGGACGCTTATCGGCGCGTCGGCGGCCCGGGAGTTGCGGCGGAGCGGCTTCTCATACGTCGGAATCAGCATCGACGGGATAGGGGAGGCCCACGACCGTTTCCGGGGGGCGGCGGGGGCGTTCGAGGCGGCGGTCGGGGGGATGCGGCGTTGCCTCGAGGCGGGGCTGAGGACGGGCGTCCGCTTCACGCTCTCCAGGCCGACCCTCGCCCAGCTCGGCCCGGTGATCGCTTTCGCGCGCTCATCCGGGGCGGCGCGTCTCTGCGTCTACCACCTCGTCCCGAGCGGGCGCGGCAAGGGGATGCGGAGGGAGATCCTCGCCCCGCGCGAGGCGCGCGCGGCGATGGAGTTGATATTCCGGGAGGCCCGCGCGGCGCACCGCTCGGACCCGTCGTTCGAGCTGCTGACCGTGGACAACCACGCCGACGGCGTCTATCTCTACCTTCGGCTGCTCATGGAAGACCCGTCCCGGGCGGAGGCCGCCTGGGGCCTCCTCTCGGCCGCCGGCGGGAACCGCTCGGGGATCGGCGTCGCCTGCGTGGGCGCGCGCGGCGGTGTTTTCCCGGACCAGTTCAGCCGCGCCTTCCCGCTCGGCGACGTGCGGCGGAGGAGCTTCTCCTCCATCTGGGGCGACGAGGGGAACCTTATCCTCAGGCAGTTGAGGAGCCGCGCCGGGCTCCTGAAGGGCAGGTGCGGCCGGTGCGGATGGAAGGGGATCTGCAACGGCGGCATGCGCGCCCGCGCCATGGCCGTGCACGGCGATCCCTGGGCGGAGGACCCCGGCTGTTACCTGAGCGAGGGGGAAGTGGCGCAGCATTGACGCCGCGGCAAGGGGGTGGGGATGGCCGATCGCCTGCTCAAGGTCCTCTTCTGGGAGACGACGGCGGCGTGCAATCTCGCCTGCCGGCACTGCCGCCGCGGGGAGTCGAGGAGCGCCCCGGCCCCCGGGG
>CALLYX010000167.1 GCA_937858775.1 uncultured bacterium
GGCGTGGAAGTACCACGCCTGGATATGCCAGAAGTAGATCGCGTAGAAGCAGAAGACGCCCGCGCCGTACAGGGCGGCGACAAGGGCGGTGCGCGGCCCCCTCCCCCCGTCCGCGCCGCGGGGAAGAAGGGCCGCCGAGGCGACGAGGAGGATGAGCGGGCCGAAGCCGACGGCGCGGGCCCCGGAACTCGTGGCGATCATGCCGTAGGTGAGCCGGGCGTTCTCGAGGAGCTTCGGCGCGAGGTGCGCCGCGTCGTACGCCCCTCCGCCGCGGAGGAAGTCGAGGCGCTGGAGGAACGGCTTGACCTCGCCGCTTACCTGCCGAATCGTCCCGAAGGCGCCGAGGTTCCAGATCAACCAGGGGGCGCAGACGGCGAGCGCCGCGGCGGCCGCAAGGCACGCGCCGCCGGCGCGCCCCCGGAGGGCGGGGCCCCTCTCGGCGAGGAGGCCGGCGGCGACAGCCGCGAGGAGGAAGAGGGCGTCGGAGCGCGCGAGCATCGCCGCCCCCGTCGCCGCCCCGAGGAGGATGAGCGCCCCCGCGCCGCGGCGGGGGCGCGCGTAGAGGAAAAGGACCAGGGCGGCGCAGCAGGCGGAGAGGCCCGCCTCGGTCCCGGTCATCGCCACGAAAAAGATGCACGGGTTGAGGAGCCAGTACGCCGACCCGGCGAGCGCCGCGGCGGCCCCGCCGCGGAGGCGGATCGTCCGGTATAGGAGGTAGCCGGCGGTGACGTCGAATGCGGCGAGCATGGCAAGGCCGCAATGGATGGGGATCCCGGGGTCGAATGGAAACGCGATATAGAATGGAACCATGAGAGCCGCGAAGAGGGGGTGAAAGCCGTTCGTCGCGTTGAAGCCGTCGGCCGTCGCGCCGGCGCCGCGGGCGATGTTGCGCGCGATGGAGAAGTAGTAGAAGGAGTCGTCCGAGAGGAGCTTCCCGACGAGCGTCCCGACCGGGATCGAGGCGACAGCCAGGCGGGCGGCGAGCCCGGCGGCGAGCATCGCCGCCAAGAGCGCCCGCTCCGATTTGGCCGAAAGCGCCATGCCGCACCTTGCCGGCGGCCGACCGGCATCCGGCCGCGACGCCGGATGATATCATATTCCCGCCCCCCGCGGCGTCCGCCCTCCCTCCGCGCCCCGCACCGTGGTATAATCCGCCGCAGCCCCGACACCGGATCCCGCCCGGGCGGCGGGGGGGGAGGGCGTGGCATGAGAGAGGCGCGTGCCGCCGTTTGGGCGGCGTGTATTGCGG
>CALLYX010000168.1 GCA_937858775.1 uncultured bacterium
GGAGCGCCGCGCGCGGATGGGGGGGGCGGCGCGGGAGAAGTCGCTCGCCTTCAGCGTCGGGGCGAACGCGGAGGCGACGCTGGCCCTATACCGCCGGGCCGCGGAGGAGAGGCATGGAAGTCAGGAGTGACGGAAAGGGAACGCTGCTCGTCGATCCCGGCTGCGCGCGCGCCCTCGCCCTCCGCGGCCTCGACTCCTACTCCGCCCTCATGCGGTTCCGCGGGGACGGCCCCGCGCGGGAGAAGCCGGCGAGGAGGATCGTGCGCCTCGTCCTGCCGGGGGCGCCCGCCGCGGCCGGGGCGCGCCCCGGCGCCTTCTTCCTCAAGCAGCATATCCGCGGCTCCCTCCGCGAGGCCCTCGGCGACCTCCTCGGGGGGAGGATGCCGCGCTCCGCGGCGCGACGCGAGTGGGAGGCGATAGGGGCGCTCCGGGCGGCCGGCGTGCGTACGATGTCACCCGTCGCCCTCGGCGAGGCGCGCCGCCTGCCCTGGCTCGGCGGCTCGTTCATCCTTACGGCGGAGGTCGGGGGGGTCCGCCTCGAGGATTGGATCCGCTCTTTTCGGGGGAATTTCCGCGAGAAGAGGTGTATACTGTCATCGCTGGCCGGGTGCGCGCGCGCGATGCACGGCGCGGGGCTCACGCACAGGGATTTCTACCTGTGCCACATTTTCCTGCTTCCCGCGTCGGCGGGCGGGGGCCCGGCACTCATCGACCTGCAGCGGGTGCGGCGGGGCCGCGCGCGGCTCGCCCGCCGCGCGGTCAAGGACATAGCGGCGCTGAACTATTCCGCGCCATCCCCGGCCGTGACGCGGGCCGACCGCATGCGCTTCCTGCTCGCCTACCTCGGGCTCCGGACGCTGGACGCGGCCGGGAGGCGGTTCGCAGTGCGGGTCGCCGGAAAGACGGAGCGTATCAGACGGCACGACATGAAGAAGCAGGCGCGGGCGGCCGCGGCCGCCCCGGGGGAGGGAGAGTGAACCAGCAGGCGAAGCGGCCGCAGGATGACCCGCTCCTTACGCTCAAGAAGAGCTGGAGCGCCCTCTACAAGACCCGGCGGGAGATCCAGCGCCAGTTCCCCGACTTCTGGGACCTGGCGGTGCGGAAGAAGCATATCGAGATAGTCCTCGACGAGGTGCGCGGCGGCGACTCGATACTCGACATCGGATCATCCACGCGCGAGCTGCGCCAGCGGCTCGTCGACGCGTGCGGCCGGACGGTCTCCTACAAGAGCATGGATATCGACCGGGAGACTAAGCAGGATTTCTACTCGATCGACGATATCAAGGAGAGGTTCAACGTGGTCTTTCTCTTCGAGGTGATCGAGCACCTCTCCTTCGAGGACGGCCTCCAGCTCCTCAGCTCCATCCACGACCTCCTGCTCCCGGGCGGCAAGCTGATACTCACGACCCCCAACGCCTTCCACCCGAACCGGTACTGGGAGTACTCGCACAAGGTGACGTACCGCTACGACGAGATCGGGGGGATCCTCATCTCCCTCGGCTTCAAGGTGAAGAGCATCTTCAGGATCTACAACGACGCCTTCTTCCGGCGCCTCTTCCGGCTCTGGGTGGCGGCGCCCCTCCACAAATACCTCTGCGTGGATTTCGCGAAATCGATCCTCGTGGTCGCGGCGAGGGGGTGACCTCCGGGACCCCCGCGGCCGGGCCGCGGCCCCGTCATATCCGATGAATATCGCGTTCCTGACCACGCGCATGGATAAACCGAGCTACCGCTTCAGGGTGGGGCAGTTCATCCCCTTCCTCGAGCGCAACGGCGCCGCCTGCTCGACCTTCGTCATACCCCGCCCGGGCCCGGCGCGCTGGCGGCTCCTCCTCGGACTGCGCCGCCACGACGCCGTCTTCCTCCAGAAGAAGCTGCTTGGCCCCTTTGACAGGGCCCTCCTCTCGCGCTCGGCGCGCCGCCTCGTCTACGACATCGACGACGCGGTGATGCGCCGCAAGGGGGACGGCGCCCTGCGGGGATCGAGGATGCGGCGGTTCCGGGCGACGGCGCGGATGAGCGACCTCGTGCTGGCCGGCAACGACACGCTCCGGCGGGCCGCCGCCGCCCACGCCGACAGGGTCATCTGCTTCCCCACGGTGGTCGACACCGCCCTCTACAGGCCGGCCCCCAGCGCGCGCCGCACCCCGCCCGTGATCGGATGGAGCGGAAGCCGGGGCACGAACGCCTACATCAACGCCCTCCTCCCGGTCCTGGACCGGCTCGCGGGGAGGGCCTCCTTCACCCTGCGCCTGGTGAGCGGCACGGCGGACGGGATCGACCTCGCCGGGCACCCGAACGTGCGCGCTGAGTTCGCCCGCTGGGACGCCGCCTCCGAGCTCGGCGAGTTCCGCGGTTTCGACATCGGCCTCATGCCCCTGCCCGACACCCCGTGGGCGCGGGGGAAGTGCGCGCTCAAGGCGCTCGTCTACATGGCGTGCGGCGTGCCCGCGGTCTGCTCCCCGGTGGGCGTGGTCTCCACGATCATCACAGACGGGCGGAACGGCTTCCTCCCGTCTTCCGACGCCGAGTGGGGCGAGACGCTCGAGCGGCTGCTGGGCGACGCCGCGCTGCGCCGGCGGATCGCCGCCGAGGGGCGGAAGACGGTCGAGGAGCGCTACGCGCTGGACGCGCACGCGCCGCGCCTGCTCGCCGTCCTGCGCGACCTGTGCGGGGAGGGGGCGCGGTGACCGATCTCTCCATCGTCGTCGTCGGCTGGAACTCCGCGGCTTACCTCCGCGGCTGCCTCTCCTCGATCCCCGCAGCGGCGGGGCGGCTCTCGCACGAGATCTTCGTCGTGGACAACGCCTCCGGCGACGGATCGGCGGACCTCGTGCGAGCCGGCTTTCCGTCGGTCCGCCTCATCGCCAACCCCTCGAACCGCGGCTTCGCCGCGGCGAACAACCAGGCCCTGCGCCTCGCCTCGGGGCGGTACGCCCTCCTCCTCAACCCCGACACGGTGGCGCACCCGGGGGCCCTGGAGCGCCTCGCCGCCTTCATGGACGCCTCCCCCTTACCTGTCGTGTCCTTCGTCGGCAAGAAGAAGTCCGGGAAGACCACCGTCGTGCTGGGGATCATCCAGGAGCTCCGCAGCCGGGGCTATCGGGTGGCGGCTCTCAAGCATGACACCCATGGTTTCGAGATCGACGTGCCCGGCACCGACTCCTACCGCTTTCGCGAGGTGGGGGCCGAGGTGGTGGGCATCTCCTCTCCCGACAAGTACGTTTGGCTGAACACCGTGGAGGAGGAGAGGCCTCTGGGAGAACTCGCCCGTCAGATCCGCGAGCCCGTCGATCTGATCATCACCGAGGGGTTCAAGAAGCAAGATGCGCCCAAGATCGAGGTGTCGCGCCGGGCTCGGAGCACCGAGCTGGTAAGCACCCCAGACGAGCTTGTAGGCATAGCGAGCGATCAGCGGTTCCCGGACTACCCCGTCCCCCAACTCGATCTTGACGACTTCCAGGGATTGGCCGACCTCATCGTGCAACGTATACT
>CALLYX010000169.1 GCA_937858775.1 uncultured bacterium
GTGCACAGGTAGCCCCAGCCTTCGCCGGTGGCCAGGTAAGTGATGTCGGAGAACCAGGCAACATCACGCCGGCCCTGGTCAAAGACACGCTTGACCAGATCGGGCGCCGGGTCGGGATTCGGCCCCGGCACCGTTGTTGGCGGATGCCAGGTGCGTGGACTGATCCCGGCTATCTCGGCTTGCCGCATGCATTTCGCGACCGTCTTGACCGACACGATCTCTCCAGCCTCCCGCAGGTCGTGCACGATCCGTGGCGCCCCGTAGGTGCCATCGGAGGCCTTGTGGAACTCGACGATCTTGCCGGTCAGCTCGGCCCGCCGCTGCTGCGCCGCCGCCTCCGCCTCGAGGAGCCGCGACCGGAGCTCCTCGCACCCCTTCTCCGCCGCCTCGAGATCGGCGGCCGCGGCGCGCCGCTCGCCGAACGCGGCCTCGAGGGCCTGCGCGAGACGCCGCTCCTCCCCCTCCAGCGCGGCGCGCGCGGCGGCCATCTCCTCCAATTCCCCGGCGTATACCAGCTCCCGTTCCTCGATCTCGCGGATCTGCCGGCCGTTCGCCTCGATGCGGGTCCGGCCGCCCTCTATGCTCCCGCTCACCCCCACGCGGCGGGCGTGCACGGTGCCCAGCTCCGCGTCGAGCGCCATCAGCCGCTCGTGCAGCGATTTGCCCTCCTCCTCCAACTCGCCGATGCGGCGGGTCGCCGATTCCTCGTCCCGCCGCGCCGCCCCCAGCGTCTCCTCATCAGCCCTGAGCGCCTCGTCGAGGTCGGCGAGCTGCTTCGCGGCGATCTGCAGCTCGACCGCCTTCAGCCGCTCCGCCGCCTCGCGGGCACGGCGCGCGCGGGCGGCCTGCCGCTCCACGGAGGCGAGCTGGCGCCGCACCTCCTTGATTATGTCGCTCAGGCGGACAAGGTTCTCCTCGGTCGCGTCCAGCTTGCGGAGCGCCTCGCGCTTCCTCTCCTTGTACTTGGTGATCCCGGCCGCCTCCTCGAAGATGAAGCGCCGGTCCTCGGGCTTGGAGCTGAGGATCATGTCCATCTTCCCCTGCTCCATGATGGAGTACGCGCTCAGCCCGATGCCGGTGCCCATGAACAGGTCGTCGATGTCCTTGAGCCGGCACGGGTTCTTGTTGATGAGGTACTGGCCCTCCCCGGAGCGGAAGACCCTGCGGGTGACGGTGATTTCGCCGTAATCAACCGGGAGGACGCCGTCGACGCCCGAGAGGGTGATGGAGACCTCCGCGAGCCCGAGCGGCTTGCGCAGGTCGGAGCCGCTGAATATCACGTCCTCCATCTTCTGCCCACGGAGGAGCCGCGCGTTCTGCTCCCCGAGGACCCATCGGATGGAGTCGGCGATATTGCTCTTGCCGCAGCCGTTCGGCCCGATGACGGCGGTGACGCCCGGCTCGAACTCGAAGCGGGTCCTGTCGGCGAAGGATTTGAATCCAGACAGTTCGAGGGACTTGAAGTGCATGCTGTCACGTGCCCGGGGCGGGCGGGGGCGCGGCCGGCCGTCAACCCCCGGCCTTCCTGCGGCGCTGGATCTCTCTGGTGAGGCGCGGGACGATCTCGAACAGATCGCCGACGATGCCGCACGTCGCGACCTTGAAGATAGGCGCGTCGGGATCCTTGTTGATCGCTATGATGACGTCGGATGATTGCATCCCCACGAGGTGCTGGATAGCGCCGGAGATCCCGCAGGCGATATAGAGCTTCGGCTGCACGGTCTTCCCGGTCTGGCCGACTTGGTAAGAATACGGGACCCAACCGGCGTCCACCGCGGACCTCGATGCCCCGACCGCGGCGCCCAGGGCATTGGCGAGGTCGAAGAGGATCGAGAAATGCTCGGGGCCGCGCATCCCCCTCCCGCCGGAGATGATGATGTCGGCCTCGGCGATATTGACCGTCCCCGCCGCCTCCTCGACGGCCTTCACGACCCTCGCCCGCGAGGCGAGGTCATCGGCGGCCGGCGGAACGTCCACGACCTCGCCGGCGCGCCCCTCGTCGGCGGGGAGGGCCTTCATGACCTTGTGCCTGACCGTGGCCATCTGGGGCCGGTGCCTCGCGCAGAGGATCGTGGCCATGATGTTGCCGCCGAAGGCGGGCCGCGTCTGGGCGAGGTGGCCCGTCCCCTCCTGGATCTCCAGCCCGGTGCAGTCGGCGGTAAGGCCGGTCCCGAGCACGACGGCGGCGCGCGGCACGAGCGCCCTTCCGATGCAGGTGGCCCCGGCGAGGACTATCTCGGGCTTCTCGGACCGGATGATCCGGGCCAGGATCTTGGCGTACGGCTCGTCGTTGAACTCGGCGAGTTCGGCGGATTGCGAAACAAAAACCTTGTCCGCCCCGTGGGCGATGAGCCGCTTCGCCTCCTTCGCGACGTCGTGGCCGATGAGCACGGCGCTCACGCCGTCCTCGGTCTCCTCCGCGAGCCTCCTCGCGGCGCCGAGCAGCTCGAACGAGACCCCCTGCACGATCCCGCGCTTCTGTTCCGCGACGATCATCACGCCGCGGTAGCCGCCCGCCGCGGCGGCGTCCGGGCCGGCGGTCTCCTTGCGCAACACAAGCGCCCCGTACGGGCACGCCTCCACGCAGGCGCCGCAGAGCGTGCATCGGTCGTTCACCGCGGCCAGGGAGTTCTCCATGGTGATGGCGTTGAACGGACACGCCGTCACGCAGGCGCCGCACCCGACGCACTTTTCCTCCACCACTTCGAGCCGTGCCATCTCGACCTCGCGGCGCGCGCCGCCAACGACGCTCACCCGATCTTGAGCTTCTCGATCTCCTCGACGAGCCGCGCGACCAGGTGATCCGGCTCCCCCTGCAGGATCACCCCGGCGCCGCGCTGCGGCGGGGTGAACACCTTTTCCACCCACGTCGGCGAGCCGTCCAGCCCGATGCGCGCGGGGTCCGCTCCGATCTCCGCGGCTGTCATCACGCGGATCTCCGCCTTCTTGGCGCGCATCTTCCCCTTCAGCGAGGGGAGGCGGGGCTCGTTGATCTCCTTCGTCACGGTCAGGAGTGCCGGGAGGGGGACCTCGACGACGTCGTACCCCTCCTCGCCGAGCATGTCGGCGATCGCCAGCCCGATCCCGCTCGATGCACCTGTGACGATTGCCGCCCGTTCTGCCATCTGTGACCTCTCCCCGACGTCGATGACCAGCTTGTGCCCGGTATCCAATCACGGCCGTGCGGCGCTCGGGGTCCGGCGCCTCGCGCTGCTGACCAACAACCCCGACAAGGCCGACCAGCTGAGCGCTCTCGGGCTCGACGTCGCCGAGCGCGTCCCGACCGGCGTCCACGTGAGCGAGGCCAATGTGGAGTACCTGCGCGCCAAGGTCACCCACGCCGGGCACACGCTGCCGCTCCGCCCGCGCTGACCGCACGGGGCCCGGCGCTCACTCGGTGATGCCG
>CALLYX010000170.1 GCA_937858775.1 uncultured bacterium
TTGTCGGGGTGGCGCGGGGGTGCGACTGCTGCGTCTTCTTCTACTCGGGGCACGGGACGTGGGTGCCCGACAGGGGGGTCAGGGACGAGGCGTACGGGAGGGACGAGGCGCTGGTCCCGTGGGAGGCGGATTTCGGGAGGTTGATCCTGGACGACGAGATCCGCCCGATCCTGGACCGGATCCCCGTGGGCGCCTCCTTCACGTTCATCGCGGACTCGTGCTTCTCCGGAACCGCGACGCGGCTCCTGCCGGGGGGGCCGCCCGGGGCGGGGAGGGCGCGTTTCATGCCCCCCCCGGCGGCGGTCGCCGGGGGGATGACTGCCGCCTCCCCCCTCAGGAGACGGCTCCGGGCCGTCGGCGAGGAGGAGATGCCGGAGATTTTCATGAGCGCGGCCGCGGCCGACGAGCCGGCGCTGGAGGGGGAGTTCGGCGGCGCGGCGCGCGGGGCGTTCAGCTATTTCGCCGTGCGCGAGCTCGAGGGGTCGGGGCCCGGGATAAGTTGCGAGGACCTGATCGCGCGCGTGCGGGCGGCGCTCGCCGGGGCCGGATACGCGCAGCGCCCGCAGCTCGAGGGCCGGGCCGAGGCGAAGCGCCGCGCCGTCTTCTCTCCGCGTTGATCCGCAGCCCCTCCCTCACGGTCTCCAGCCGGGGGGCATGCGGAGGGAGGGCTCGGATTCGTAGAGGGCCCGGGCCCCGGCGAACGACAGATCCCCCGCCGTCGCTTCCGCGACCCGGTCCAGAAGCCGGTACTCCGAGGCCGAGGGCTCGCGCCCGCGCTCCATCAGGCCGTTCCAATCCCACGGCAGGATCTCGACCTTGTTCAGCGCGAGCAGATCGCGCACGAGGTCGCCCCTGACGAACCAGAGGCCGTGCATCTCGAATATGCCGCACAGGTCCGGGTCGAGCCTCCCGGCGCGGCACATTCTCCACACCTCCCCGGCCGGCAGGAACGTCCCGGGCGGGAGGTCGAGCGGGTCGAAGGATATGCCGAGCGCCTTCACCTGCACGCCGTCGAGCTGCGGGTCGACGCGCACCCAGCGCCGCCTTTCGGCGCTCCAATACTCGGCGACCCAATGGTCCACGTACCTCCCCGGGATGAAGTACGTCGCGAAGCCGCAGCGCGCCCTCGCCGGGATGCCCTTGTGCCGCAGCATCGAACATAGGAGCGCCGAATGGTCGCGGCAGTTCCCGACCAGGCGCCTGGACGGTTCCCGGCGGACCGCCAGGGGGGCCGGATCGAGCTCTCGGATCCTCCGGAGCATGCGCTCGACCGTGCGGAGCCGAACCTCCCCCTTCCGCTCCTCCGGTAGTGCGACGCCGTATTTGTCGGCCATGAATATGTGAAGCATCACGCCCTGGACAACGGCGCAGAGGGACGGGACGTCGCCGGGGAGGGGGGCGTAGAGGGCGGCGAGGCCGCCGGGGTCCGTAATCGGCCCCTGCGAGCGGTAGTAGCGGAGCGCCGGGGCCGGGCCGGGAGCGGGGCCGCCGCACCCGGGCGACGCGAGGGCGGTCGCGCACAAGAGCGCCGCGGCGGGGCATCGCATGGGCTTACCTGAACATCTCCGGCCTCAACTCCCCCCGCATCAGTTCCGCGAGGATCTCGGGCCGGCGGCCGAACCAGTCCCGCTGCCACTCCGAGTAGACCATCGCCAGGGCCACGAACGCCGCCGTGATGATCTCCCCCGACCATCCGAGGCGGGCCATGCGAACCGCGAAGTAGAGCACGGCGAGCGTCATGAAGATATGCCCGATCTGCGGGATGACGTTCATCCCCCCCCAGCCGAAGACGAAGAGGCCCAGCGTCCCGTACCGGAACATGAGCCCCGCCCCGACGGCCATCACGGCGCGCTGCCCGAGGATGTAGCCGATCGAGAAGACGAGGATGCTCGGGGCGCAGGAGTTCATCGCGAGCCAGCCGTCCCAACCCGCGCCCAGCGCCCCGGTGAAGTAGAACGTCGAATTCGCGGCCATCAGCAGGTTGAGGGCCACGATGACCCACCCCGCCTTGTCGCGCGTGAAACCGCGCGCATCCATTCCCGTCCTCCCCGCCGTCACGGCGAATTCCACGGAAGGGCCCGCCCCCCCCCGTCCCCGCAGCGCGTTCAACCGTGCAGGATCTCCGAATCCCAGTCGAAACAGGCCGAATCCTCGTAGCACTTCGGCCAGTGGGCGCACCATTCAGGCACCGACGCGTTGCGCACCCGCTCGATCGAGGGATGGTACGGCTTCAGGTCCACGATCGGCGTCCCGTCCTCGGCGTCGATGTACGGGACACGGATCACGCCGGCGGCGCGGTCGATCCCGATTATGGCGGCCACGCTGACGGCGATCGGATTGGGGCGGAGCGGGGAGCGCGTCGCGAAGACGCCAAGCGTCGCCGGGGCGTTCCGGTACGGCTTGCCGCACTCGAGCGTCTTCCTGGATGCGTCGCCGCCGGCGCGGTGGCACCACCAGAGGACGTCGACGTGGCTGAATCCATCCAGGCCGTTGAGGCCCGCCCGGTACTCCGCGTCGATCTCCAGGCGGTATCCGTCCCCCCCGGCCCTAACGCGCCCTATCGGGGAGATTTTGTAAACCTTTCTGCCGGACGACGGCGACTTATCCACGGCGCGGCCTCCTTTCATGGTTTCGGGGGAGCGATCCCGGCGCGGCCCCGCCCCCTCCCGCGGGGGGCGAAATATCGAGAATCAAGATCCGGCCCCGGACGGCGGTCAGAGGGGCTTCACCGGGATGCAGATCTCGATGGTCGCCTCCCCGTCCGGGTCCAGGTCCGGATCGCCGTGGTAGAACTCGAGGCAGGGGGCGTCCCCCGGCTGGTAGCCGCTCGACGGAAACCACTCGACCATGACCCGCTGGAAGACCCTTCCGGCATCCTGGGGCCGGCCGCGCCAGCGGTGCACGGCGTATTTCCCCCCGGGGAACGTCTTCACGGAGATCGGCCCATCGGGCCTCACGTCGTCCGCGATGCCGATGCAGGCGTCGTAGCGGCAGCGCGGGAGCGGCGTGATCTCGGGGTTGTCGTACGACGCGCCTATCACCTTCGTGCCGGGCCCGCAGAGGCCGCGCGGCCCCGCCCAGCGCATCAGCGTCTCGTACGCCTCGTGGATCGCATCCCGCCCGTACCCGGCCGCGCTGCTCACGTACGCCACGCGGCAGGCGGGGAGATCCCTCAGCTCCACCTTCACGGCGCGCCTGCCCGGTTGCGGTGTGTATCGTGCACGGACGGCAGCGTACCCGGAAGCGGCCGCGGCCGCTTTCCCCGCCTTGCTATTCGTTTTGCGCTTTTTGCTTTTCCTCCCGCCCCCGTCCGCGCGCCACCGCGTCGCGCTGGCGCCGAAATGGCCGCGGAACGCCCGCGCGAAGGAGGAGGGGGATCCGAAGCCGACATCGAGCGCGATATCGGTG
>CALLYX010000171.1 GCA_937858775.1 uncultured bacterium
ACCCGAGGGTCCCCATCGGCGACGAGATCGTGGAGGCTGGCCAGGAGGTCAACAACTGCAAGATCGTCGAGATACGTCCCGACGGCATCGCCTTCGAATACATGGGCAAACGGGTGGAGGTGCCTCTCCGGCAGGAGATCGAAAAGGAGAAGAAATAGGATGAGCAGACCGAGGTGGAAGATGCCCCTCTGCGCCCTCTGCGCCTGCGCCCTCGCCGTGTCCGCGGCGGCCGCCCGCGGGGCGGACCCCGCGGGCCCCGCCGCTTCCGCGGGGGGGGAGGCGCAGGCAGATCTTATTTCCCTGAATGTCCGCGACGCCGAGATACACGAGGTTCTTTCCACATTCTCCAAGCGTTTCAACATACCGATCGTCGTCGGCCCCGAGATCAAGGGCCGGGTCACGGTTATGATCGCCAACGTGCCGTGGGAGACCGCCCTAGGCCAGGTGCTCGACGCCTGCGACCTCTCATATATCGAGGAGGGGGATATCATCCGGGTGGTGAACAAATCCGGCACGGCCACCGCGCCGCTTCAGGCCGCCCAGGCCCAGCCGGCCGAGGGGCGCGCATCCACGGCCGCGGCGCGGTTGGCGCCGCCCCCCGCGGCCTCCCCGCTGGCGGCACTCGCGGAAGCCCCGGCCGGGCCTTCGCCCGCCCCCGGCCCCGCCGCGGCCACGCCCGGCGTGGGCGTCAAGTCCACGGCCAAGACGGGCGTGCCGACCGTAGGCAAGGTGACGTTCGATTTCAAGGAGGCCGACCTCGTCAATATCCTCCGCATCTTCTCCATGCGCTACGGGATCAACATCATCGCAGGCCCCGAGGTCCAGGGCAAGGTCAGCATCCGCCTGGTGGACGTGCCATGGGAGACGGCCCTTAAGCTCATCCTCGAGTCGAACAACTACTCGTACGTCAAGCAGCAGAACGTATTCCGGATCCTCTCCCGCGAGCAGCTCGAGAAGGAGCCGATGGACACGAAGGTCTTCCCGCTGAGTTACGCGCAGGCCAAGGATGTGGCCAACTCCATCAGCCACCTGCTCACCCCCCAGCGCGGCCTGCTCAAGCCGGACGACCGGAGCAACACGCTCGTGATCACCGACATCCCGAAGAAGCTGAACGACATCGAGGAGGTGATCTACCGGCTGGACCGGCGCACCCCGCAGGTCCTGATCGAGGCGCGCATCCTCGAGTTGAGCGACGACTTCGACGAGAACATCGGGATCAACTGGGTCGCCCTCAAGGGGTACAACGTCCAGATCGGCCCGCCCGCCAACGAGGGGCTGTTCAGCTTCAAGCGCGAGGAGGTGCACGGCAGGGGGACGAGCGAGGGCGACGTCTTCTCCGACATCATCGCCGAGCAGGACACGAGGACCAGGGGGAGAACCTTCGGCGACTCGACCACCTCCACCGTCTCCACCGTGCCTGGGTCGGCCAGCGGGACCACCATCACGACCACCGACAGCGCGAAGAGGGAGAACCTGAACACCGTGGCGCGGGACAGGATGTTCGGCACCAAGGGGGTCGAGGGCCTGAGCGCCGACCAGATCCCGGCCTCCCTCCCTTACCCCTCCGACTACACGACCGATCAGCGCGCGAAGCGCGTCATGACCACCGAGCTCACCCAGGCGGTCCTCACCCCCGACAATTTCCAGCTCACGCTCAACTTCCTACAGGAGCAGACCGACGCGAACCTCATCTCCCACCCGAAGATCGTCACCGCGGACAACAAGGACTCGACGATGAAGGTGGTCGAGCAGTGGCCGATCCCCAGGTTCCAGTTCAACAACGACACCGGCCAGTGGGAGATCTCCGACTTCCAGTACAAGGACATCGGGATCATCCTGAAGGTGAAACCGCACGTCAACGAGGACGACTTCATCAACATGAGGGTCGTCCCGGAGGTGAGCAACATCCTCACCACCACCACATTCGGCGGCGCCACCAGCGCGAACCTCCCCATCATCTCCACTCGGACCGCGGAAACGGACGTCCTCATCCGCAACGGCCAGACGCTGGCGATCGGCGGCCTGATGCAGGAGAACGAGTCCGACGCCGTGACCAAGCTCCCGCTGCTCGGCGAGATCCCCCTGATGGGGCCGTATCTCTTCTCCAACTCCGCGAAGAAGATCGTCAACCACAACATCATCATCTTCGTCACGGCCAACGTCGTGACGGAGGAGAACAAGGACTCTCTCTGGGTCGGGCAGCGCGAACAGCAGAACAAGCAGCTCAATATCCCGAAGACGAAATGGTGGGAGCCGAGGCGGCTGCGGCACGGCCTCGGCTCGCAGCCCGGCTACTGAACGCCGGCGCGCGCCCCCCCGAATGGGGAGGTGAATGCATGAAGATTCCGCTCTCCTGCGCGGCCGCCATATGCGCGCTTGGTTGCGCCCGGTCGCCTTCCCCCGCGCTGGCGGAGACCCCCGGGGCCCGGTCCGTCTCCGCGGCATCGCCCCAGTCGTTCACGGTGGACGGCGTGAACGAGAACAGGATCGAGTCCTACGGCGCCTCCTTCTACGACATCATGCCGAGGAATCCGGTGCTCGAGTGCAAGGATGTGTCCGCGCAGGCGGGCCGGTTCTTCATCTATGATTACACGGCGTCGGAGCTCCACTGCACCAATCTCCTCAACGACTATACCAGGAACGCGCAGGGGGCCGGCGTCCGTCCGGGGATGGTATGCACCATCCTCGCCGCCGAGAAGATATGGCCAAAGGCGGAGGATTGGGGGGAGGGCGAACGGTCCGCGGCGAACACGATAAGAGACACCACCGGCGATGCCGCCTGGCCGACGGACGGCCTTAGGAAGCTCTACGTCTGCACCCTCGGGACGGCGGGCGGGGCGACGGTGTACGGTTTTTTCGAGATCACGAACAACACGAGCGACACCTTCTCCGTGGACGGCACCATCTCGGGCCTTCCCGTCTACTCGGGGGATGTCCGGTACAGGATCATGACAAACCCCCCCTCGCCGCGGACCAAGCCCCAGCTTCTGCTGGGCACGGACTCCTATATCGACCCGGCATGCGACGGCTGTGTCCGGAGGGGGATCAACTACAGGCTCACCCCGCTGCCGAACTCCCCGACCTGGAATCCGCTGAACGAGGTGGACCCGTACGTCGCCGTTCTTCCCCCGGGGGGACAACTCCTCTTTTTTCACAATGGCCGATGGGGCAGGACGGCGAGGCCCGTGTACCGCGGCCTGGTGATGGGGGGGGTCTCTTCCGGCACGCTCTGCGTCGGCCTCATGGGGCCGACGCTACCCGCCGGCAAGTACACCATCTACGGCGTGCTGAACACCCCCGGCGCCTCCGTCTTCGACCCCCGGTATTGGCGCAGCGAAATGACGAGCGCCACCTTCTCCTTCCCGTGAAACGGGACCGCCGGCCCTACGGCCGCGGGGAGCCGCGGATCCGGCGGGGGCGCGGAAGGGGCGCCATGCCGTGGGCGCCCGTTTCTTGACGATGCGCGCGAAATATGATAACTTCTATCATGTTTGCGGTTTAGGAGAGCAGAAGCGGCGTCCATAAGGAGCGCCTCCATGCGCTTGCGATACGTGTCGCGCCTCGCCGCCGCGCTAGTCCTCTTCCCGTCCGTTTCCATCTCCCAGACCACCGCCGGTTCCATCTGGGGCGTTGAGAACTGGGACTCCTCCATGAACCCCATCATCGTCACGGGCGACGTGACGGTCGAGGCCGGGGCGACACTCAACATCGGCCCCGGCACGGAGGTGAGGTTCCGGGAGAACAACGACGACACGCGGTTGGGATGGGACATCCGGAGGAGCGAGCTGATCGTCTACGGCACGCTCAACATAAACGGCGCCGCCGACAGCGTCGTCGTCCTCACGAGCACCGGCACCGCGGCCGGAGGCTGGTTCGGGATCGTCTTCGCCGACAACGCCGCGACCGGGACGATCCAGTACTGCAACATCGACCGCAGCGTCTTCGGGATCAACTTCACCGCCTGCGACGGCCCGCACTACGGCCGCGTCACCTACGACACGCTTCCCCCCGCCACCGACAGGCTGCGGGCCGATTTCTGCGACTTCGTCTCCCTCGGGGTCACCGCCGGCATGACTGTCTACAACGACACGAAAGGGACTGTCGGCGTCGTCACGGGGATCTCCTCGACGCCGGACTACCCCGGGTCCAACAACCTCCTCCTGATCGCAGGCGGGATGACCGGCGGCGCCGTCAACGACCCGGGCGACTATTTCCACTTCAACCCCGGGGGGCCGGCGCCCTCAGTCTCCAACTGCCTCGTGAACGACGTCGTCACGGGTTTCTACTTCGACAACGAGGCCTCCCCCATGCTGACCGGCTGTTCCGTCATCAACGCGGCGACCGGCTACTCCTTCTGGGGGTTCTCCTCGCCCGTCCTCGTCAAGTGCAACGCCGCGCAGATAGAGGGGGAGGGCGCGAACGCCCTCTACGCCACGGAGTACTCCAACGCCGTCGCGAAGGGGTGCGCCTTCTCCTCGGGCTCCGTCACGCTCGACATGGACGCGAACCTGACCATGATCGACACGACGATCTCCTCCGCCAGGAATGGGATCGTCGGCCTCGAGGTGAAGGGCTCGGACCATGGCGGCAGTGTCCTGTCGTCATGCTCCGCCGTCGTCGACAACTGCAACATAATCGGCGTCGGGGACGAGGGGATCGGCGTCGCCTGGGACGACAACCTCAATCCGCTGACGGTGCAATACTCGCGGCTGGGCGGCTTCGTTACGAACGTCGAGGCGCAGTGGGGAAGCGTAGACACGGGAATCGGGCTCTACCACATGGCGGGGCCTCGCTTCGCGGAGTGGTACTACGGCGTGTGCACGGGGGGGGACGTGTTCAGGCTGATCGACGACACGGTCGACTTCCAAAACCTCGGCGCGGCCGTCGGGATGACGGTCTACAACCTGACGGACTTGAGCAGCGCGGTCGTGACCGACATCACCTCCATCCCCCCCGGCGCCTACAACACCCTTGTCACCGGCGGGATGAGCGGCGGGCATAGCAACGACCCCGGCGATATCTACCGCTTCAACCCCACCGCCGACTATAACAATATCGACCTCGGCGACGCGGGCGCCCCCTCCGTCTACAGGAATTGGCCCCCCGGCCACGTGCCGAGCCGCGGCTACAACGAGTTCTACGGCCGCCAGAATCCCAAGGCGCTCTACAACATCATGATGACGGGGTCGAGCCCGCCGCCCAACCTGTACCAGCTCGAGGTGTGGGCCCAGAACAATTGGTGGCAGACGACCAACCACACCGTCATCTCCCGCTACATCTGGGACGACGACCCCTTCATGGGAAAGGTCCACTACGTCCCCAACCTCGACAGGCGGTTGACGTACTCGGTCTCCGGCATAGTAGTGGACGGCTTCAACGAGCCGGTCGAGGGGGTGCGGGTGGAGACGGATATCAGCGCGCAGTTCCAGGCGCGTTACGGCGTCGGGGGCCACACCGTCCTGGCCGACATCACGGACGCCGAGGGGTACTACACCATCTACGGCCTCGTGCCCGACAACGCGAACCCGTATACCGTGACGGCGGCCAAGCTCGGGCACATCATCTCCCCACCCTCCTTCACCTTCACGCTCGGCTCCGCGGCCCCGTCCGATATCGTGGGTCGGGACTTCACCGCCTCCCTCCCTGCGCCGGTCATCACGGGCGTGGGCCGCAGGGACGGCGCTGACGGCGCCCCGAACCGCCTCCCCGGCAGGACGAACTGGGGGCTCGCGAGCGAGACGACGGATATCGGTCTTACTTTTTTGAGAAGCTTGGCGTATTCCGCATGAGACATACCGAGTTCCTTACGGATATCGTTTTCCTCGACCGGGCGTTTGAGCCGGGGTTCGAGCGTCAGGATCGTGTCCTGGAGCATCTTGCCTTGTGCACGATAACTCCTCCGCATCGAGTCGCTGCTTCTGAGTTCATCTA
>CALLYX010000172.1 GCA_937858775.1 uncultured bacterium
TTGACCGGCGCGAACGCCGCCGAGCGCGCGCCGACGACCACGCGCGCGGCGCCGGCGAGCGTGCTCGCGGCGCCGTCGCCCGCCCCCGCCCCCGAGGACGCTGGCGCAGAGGAGGCGGGGCATGAACTCGCCGACGCCCTCTTGGCGGATGCCGCGGCCCTCGAGGGGCGCGGTGACGCCGAGGGCGCGCTCGCGGTCCTGGGGGCGCTCCTGGAGCGCTCGCCGGACCGCGCGGACGCGCGGGCGGCCCGCGGGAAGATTCTTCTCTCCCGGCGGGAGTACGCGCGGGCGGCGGACGATTATCGCAGGGCCGTGGCGACCGGGGATGGCGACATCGAGTCGCATTACGGCCTCGGCACGGCCCTCGCCAAATGGGCGGAGAAGATCGAGGCGGAAGGGGATGCGGGGCAGGCCGGAGAGAAGTACCGAGACGCCGCCCTCGAGTACAAGGCGGTTCTCTGGCGGCGCCCCGACTACCCCCCCGCCTGCTACAGCCTCGGATGCGTCTACGCGAGGATGGGAAAGACGGACGACGCCGTATACTACTTCAGGAGAACCCTGGATAGGGTTGAGAAGGATTCGGAGATGGCTCGCCGCGTCATGTACAACATGAAACTGCTGGGGGCGTCTGCTGAGGAACCTGGGAAGGGGACGGCCGGCGGTCGCTGAATGCGGCGCGCCGCGGGCCGGCCCCCTCGCCCGTTCCGGCTATCACCTCCCCCTCTCCATGATCCCGAGGGAGTCGTCGAGCGTGCGGAGGATGAACTCCACATCGCCCCTGTCGATGCACATCGGCGGCTTGATGCGCGCGACATTGCCCGCCATCGCGCCCTTTCCGATGAGAAGCCCGCGGTCCTTGCAAAGGTCCATGAGGCGAAGCGTCTCCTGCGCGGCCGGCTCCTTGGTCTTGCGGTCGCGGACGAGCTCGACCCCCAGCATGAGCCCCATCCCGCGCACGTCGCCGATCAGCGGGTGTTTCTCCTGGAGGGCCTTGAGGCCGTCTATGAGGAGGTCGCCCATCGCCTTTGCGTTCTGCGGGTAGCGGTGTTTCTCGATGACCTCGAGCACCGCGAGGCCCTGCGTCATTGAGACGGGGTTGCCGCCGAAGGTGTTGAAATGCACCTTCCCGCGCATAGACTCCGCGATCGGCCGCGTCGTCGTAACGCCCCCCAAGGGTATGCCGTTTCCGATCCCCTTGGCCATCGTGATGATGTCGGGGACGCACCCCCACTGCTCGATCCCCCACATCTTCTCCCCGGTGCGCCCGAAGCCGGTCTGGATCTCGTCCGAGATGCAGAGCCCGCCGTACCGGCGGACGATTTCGTATATGACCCCGAAGTACTCCTTCGGCGGGCAGACGGCCCCGCCGAACCCCTGGATCGGCTCGGCTATGAAGGCGGCGATCCGCCCGGACGTGGAGTACTTTATGACCTCCTCCACCTGTCTCGCGCACACCAGGTCGCAGGCCGGGTAGGTGAGGGAGTAGGGGCACCGGTAGCAGTAGCCGGCCGGGGCGTGCGAAACCCCGAAGACGTATGGGAGGCTGTGACGCCACGCGGATTGCCCGGTCAGCGTCATCGACATGAGCGTCCTGCCGTGGAACGAGTGGCGAAGCGCGACGAACTCCTGCTGCTTCGTGAAGTTCTTCGCCAGAAGCGCGGCCAGCTCGGTCGCCTCAGTGCCGCTGTTGGTGAAGAAGCTCACCTTGAGCTCCCCCGGCATCACCCCGGCGAGCGTCTTCGCATAGACCGCGATCACCGGGTGGTAGTAGAGGGTGGTCATGTGCTGGAGCGTCTGCACCTGTTTCACCACCTTCGGGATGATCTCCGGGTGGCAATGCCCGACGCTTATCGTCACCACGGCGCCGAAACCGTCGAGGTACCGCCTCCCGGCGGCGTCGTAGACATACTGCATCTCTCCGCGGACGATCTCCAGCGGGGTGCTGAAGTAGCTCTGCGTGCTGGGGAGGAGGTGCTCCTCCCTCATCCTCCTGATCTCGTCGACGGTGTAAGTTCGCTCTTCCATGATCGTGCCTTCCTTTCCTGCCGCCCCGCCCCCGGGCGCGGCCGACGGGGGAGGATGCAATGCTAGAATAATTTCCGGTGTCGAACAACTGGAAACGAAGAAATTCGCAATAGGCCGGCCGCGGGGGGCGGCGCGTCCGATTCCGCGCCGCCCCGGCATGATGCCTCGCTCACTTTTTGACGCGCCCCTCGACCCCCCCCCACGGGGCGCGCTTGACGAAGCGGCCCCACCCGCGCTCCCCGGTGAACTTGCCATTCCGCGCGACGAGGCGTCCGCGGCTGAATGTCATGGCGGGGTAGCCGGAGAGGGCCCATCCATGGTACGGCGACCAGTCGCAGTTCGTCTGAAGGCGCCCCGGGGTGACGACGACCCTCCTCCGCGGGTCGAATACGACCACGTCCGCGTCGGCGCCGATCGAGAGCGTCCCCTTTCGGGGGTAGAGGCCATGGATTCTGGCCGGGTTCGAGCTTACGAGCTGCACAAGGCGGTTCAGCGAGAAGCGGCCCTTCGCCGGCCCGAAGGAGTGCATGAGCGGGAGCATCGTCTCCACGCCGGGCATCCCGAAAGGGATCTTCGTGAAGTCGCCCCCCCACATCGCCTTCTGCCCCCTCGTGAAGGTGCATGTGTCCGTGGCGATGAGCGAGATCTCCCCGTTTGCCAGGCCGCGCCAGAGCCTCTCCGAGTCCGCCTTGGTCTTGATCTGGGGACAGGTGGCGTAGAGGTGGCCGTCCCTTCTCCTGAAGACCGAGTCGTCGAGGAGAAGGTATTGCGGGCACGTCTCCCCGTAGACATGGACGCCCCTCTCCTGCCCGGCCTTTATCACGTCGGCCGACCCGCCCGCGGATACGTGGACGATATAGACCCTGCCCCCCGTAACCCCCGCCCACGTCACGGCCCGCTGGACCGCTTCAACCTCGACGAAGGCGGGGCGCGTGAGGGCGTGCCCCCACGCCCCGAGCTTGCGGCGCGATCCGTGGTGCCTCCGGATGAGGCCGTCCAGGACGAAGACGCTCTCGGCGTGCAGCTCGATCATAGACCCCGTGCGCGCGGTCTCTTCGAGCGCGCTGTATAGCATGTAGTCGTCGGCCATCCATCCCTGGTCCTTGTATATCATGAACATCTTGACCGTGGGGATTCCGGCGTTCACGAGGCGGGCGAGATCCCTCCGGGACGCGTCGGACCAGTCGGTGATGCCGGCGTGGAGGGAGTAGTCGACGCAGACCCTCCCGTCCGCCTCCGCCCTTCGGTTCGCCACCGCCTCCATGACGGGGCGGCCCTTGGCCTGTATCGCGTAATCTATAACGGTGGTGACGCCGCCGCAGGCGGCGGCCTTCGTGCCGTTCTCGAAGTCGTCGGAGGAGACCGTGCCGCAGAAGGGGAGTTGGAAGTGGACGTGCGCGTCGATGGCCCCGGGCATCACGTACATGCCGCGGGCGTTCACGATATCGGTGCCCTTGCGCGGGTGGAAGTTGCTTCCCACCGCGGCGATCCGCCCCCGGTCCATCACCAGATCCGCCTCGAAGCGGTCGGACTCGGTGATCAGGGTCCCGGCCTTGATGATCGTGCTCATGGGGCCTCCCGCCGGGTGTGCGCGCCCGGCATCGAGCTAATGTTTCTTCAGCGGGACGGCGGTGCCCGCCATGGTGATGCACTCGTCCACCGGGCAGACGTGCGAGCAGAGACTGCAGCCGGTGCACTTCTCCTCGTCGACCGCCGGCTCGCGCTTCTTGCCGTCCCAGGAGATCGCCTGGTACGCCGAGTCCCTGCAGGCGACATGGCAGAGCCCGCAGCCGATGCAGATATCCTTGTTGATGCGGGCGACCACGCGGTGGTCGCGGCTCAACGCCTCGTGCATGGTTATCTTCTGCGCGGCCTGACCGACCATCGCCTCGATCGATTTGAACGGATGGGTCTCCATGTAGTTGGCGAGGCCGTCGCACAGGTCCTCGATGATACGGTATCCCCAGTGCATCACGGCGGTGCAGACCTGCACGGTGGTCGCCCCGAGGAGAATGAACTCGGCGGCGTCGCGCCAGTTCGAGACCCCGCCTATCCCCGACACGGGGCAGTTCGTGGACTTGAATATCTCGCAGACCGCGCGTAGGGCGATCGGCTTCATCCCGGGCCCGGAGCAGCCGCCGTAGGTGCTGTGGCCGCCCACGGAGGGGAGGGGAACGACGGCGTCGAGGTCCACGCCGGCCAGCCCCGCGACCGTGTTGATCGCGGAGATCGCGTCGGCCCCGCCGGCCTGGGCGGCCTTGGCGGTGAGCTTGATGTCGGTGATGTTCGGGGTGAGCTTGATGATCACGGGGATCATCGCGGCGTCTTTCACCCACTGGGTGATGTGTTTGGTGATCTCCGGATCCTGGCTGCATACGCTCCCCATGCCGCGCTCGGGCATTCCGTGCGGGCAGCCGAGGTTGCATTCGATCATGTCAGCCCCGGCATCCTGGACGCGCCGCGTGAGCTCCTGCCAATCCTTCTTCGCCGTCCCGGCGGCCATGATGCTCGCGATCACGGCGCGGTCCGGGTAGCGCCGCTTCATCTGCCCGATTTCTTTCAGCCAGACACGCACGCCGCGGTCCGTGGTGAGCTCTATGTTCTCGATGACGGACATCCGGCTCTTGCCGTGGTTGATCGAGGCGAGCCGGGGGGAGACGTTGAGGACCGGTTCACCCTCGGGCACGAGGGTCTTGATGATGGCGCCCCCCCAACCCGCGTCGAAGGCCCTCATGATCATCTCGCCGGTCGTGGTGGGCGGGGCGGAGGCGAGTATGAACGGGTTCTTCAGCTTCACACCGCAGAAATCGACGGCGAGAAGCTGCTGATCTGTCGCGGCCGGCATGGAAATCCTCCCTTGTCTCATGGCCCGTCATCGGGGCGGTCCGTTTCCTGGCGCACGATCGCGCGACCGTCACTTCCTTTTCAGATACCTGTCGATCCCATCCGCGGCGGCCTTTCCCGCGGCGACCGCCTCCACCGCCGTGGCGCCGCCGTTGACGGCGTCGCCCCCCGCGAACACGCCGGGGAGATTGGTGAGGCCGTCCGCCCTCGCGCGGATGCGTCCGGCGGGGTCGGTCCTTAGGCCGAACGCCTTGTTCAACTCGGCGTCCGGGTCCTGGCCTAGCGCCTGGATGACGGTGTCCGCCTCCAGGAAAAACTCCGATCCCGGGATCGGTATCGGCCGAGGGCGGCCGGATGCGTCGTTCGGCCCCAGCCGCATCTTGACGCACTCCACCGCCTCGACCTTTTTCCCGCCGATGATCCTCTTCGGGGCGGTGAGGAGCATGAACTCCGTCCCCTCCCGGAAAGTCATCTCGACCTCCCCTGCCCACGCGGGCATCTCCGCCATGCCGCGGCGGTAGATGATGAGCACGCGTCCGGCGCCGAGCCGCAGGGCCGCCCCCGCGCAGTCCATCGCGGTGTTGCCGGCGCCGAAGATGGCGACGGTCTTCCCGACGCGCAGCTTTTTGCGGCCGAACTTGGCGGCGGCGAGGAAATCGAGGGCGTCCCAGAGCCCGTCCATCTTCGCCTTCTCGATGTTCCGCCACCGGGATTTCCACGCGCCGGTCCCGACGAAAACGGCGGCGAAGCCGCGGAATTTGAGCTTCTTTATGCTGGAAATCCTCTCCGCGGTGACGATCTTGACCCCGGCCTTCCGTATACGGTCGATCTCGGCGTCGACGATCTCCTGGGCAAGCCGGTACGACGGGATGCCGTACGTCAGCATCCCCCCCGGTCGCGGGTTCTGCTCGAAGACGGTCACGTCGTAGCCCCGCCTGGCGCACTCGAGGGCGCAGGTCAGCCCGGCGGGCCCCGCGCCGATGCAGGCCACCTTCCTTGCCGCCTTCCGCGGCGCAGCGGCGGGTATGGGCGCGCCGCCCAGAAGATCCAGGT
>CALLYX010000173.1 GCA_937858775.1 uncultured bacterium
AGGTTATCCTGCTCACGGCTGGTTTGCACCTGCACACCCATACTGCCCAACATGCGTTCGCTGTGGTCGCGTGAGGGACCAGGTTCATAGATGGTTGTCGGTCCATCACCCGCTAGAGCTGCTAGCATCAGGCAAGATTTTACCTGAGCGCTGGCGACTTTCAGCCGGTGCACCCCACCGCTTAACGGAAGCCTGGATGCACCTAAGACCAACGGCGCACACCCCTGGGTGGATTGGATATCGACGCACATTTGCTGCAATGGTTCAACGATGCGGTTCATCGGGCGGCGCGATCGGATCTCCGCGGAACTCGTGACGCTGATCGACGACCCGGCGCGGCGGCGCGCGATGGGGGCGAGGGGGAGGGGAAAGGCGGAGTCCCGCTACACGTGGGAGATCCAGTACGGGAAGCTGAAACGGCTCTATGCTACACTCTCCCTGCCCGCCTGAAACGGCGCCGCGTTTCAGCACGGCGGTCACGGCGGGCGGCGAGGGAGGCGATCGCGGCTCCGCGCGGGCTCGAAGAAGGAATCCACGGCCGGCCCACACCGCAGGCGGCCCGGCGGGGCGCCCCTGCGGGGCGCGGCGGAATCAGATGATGGATATGCGGGCGGCGGATCTTGCCGGCCGGTCCTGTCGCCTGCGCGCCCCCGCGGTGAAACAGCGGATATGAAAACCGTCATCTGCAACCCCCCGTGGCTCACGAAGGAGAGGATCGGTTTCCGCGCGAACGTGCGCTGGCCGTTCACCATACCGCTCTCCGTGTTCAGGGAGAAGGGGTGCGCCTCGTACCATTTCCCGATCTACCACGCCTACCTCGCCGCCCTCATGATGCGGGAGGGGCTGGAGGTCGGCGTGGTCGACGCCGTGCTGGATCTCCTCGACGTCCCCGCCTTCGTCGGGCGGCTCAGGGAGGCGAAGGCGGACCTGTGCGTCATCGAGACGAGCACCCCCTCCTTCCCCGAGGATATCCGGGCCATGAGGGCGGTGAAGGAGGGGCTCGGCATCCCGGTCGTCGCCGTCGGCCCCCACACGACCATCTTCCACCGGGAGGCGCTCGAGCGGCACCCGTGCATCGACTACGTCGCGCGGGGGGAGTACGAGGCCACCGTTACGGAGCTCGCGAAACGCCTCGCCTCGGGCGGGGACGCGGCGGGCGTCGCCGGGGTGAGTTGGCGGAGGGGCGGGGGCGTCGTCGTGAACCCCGACCGGCCCTACATCGAGGACCTCGACGCGCTGCCCTACCCCGCCCGCGACCTGTACCGCTGGGATCGGTACCACGAGCCGTCGTATATCGCGCTCCCCTGGATCACCATGATCACGAGCCGCGGCTGCCCGTTCCGGTGCACCTACTGCCTCTGGCCGCAGGTGATGTACGGGGGCGGCTTCAGGGCCCGCAGCGCGCGGAACGTCGTCGACGAGATGGAGCATTGCGTGCGCCGCTACGCGCCGGGGGAGATCTTCTTCGACGACGACACCTTCACCATCGGGAAGGCCCGCGTCCTGGAGATCTGCGACGAGATCATCCGGCGCGGCCTGTCCGTCGTCTGGAGCTGCATGGGGAGGGTGGACACCGTGGACGAGGAGACCCTCCGCCGGATGCGCCTTGCCGGCTGCCGGAAGATCAAGTTCGGCGTGGAGACCGGCTCCCCCGCGATCATGCGGGCGATCAGGAAGGGGATCGATCTCGCGCGCGTCCCCGAGGCGTTCGCCGCCGCCAAGCGGTGCGGCCTGGAGGTGCACGGGACGTTCATGGTCGGCCTCCCCGGGGAGACCCCGGAGACGGTCCGCGAGACGGTCGCGCTGGCCAGGCGTCTCCCGAACGACTCGCTCCAGTTCTCGATCGCCACCCCCTTCCCGGGGACGGAGTTTTTCGACCAGTGCCGGCGCGAGGGGATCCTGGTCACGGAGAATTGGGCGGATTACGACGGCACGTTCGGGGCGGTTATGAGCTACCCGGGGCTCGCGAAGGCGGAGATCGAGGCGCTCCACGCCGCCGCCATACGGGAGTGCTATCCGCGGGGGCGGCCGTTGGCCGGGTTCGCGCGCGGGGCGCTGGGATTGGCGCGGCGCCTCATGGGAAGGGCGCGGATCAAAGGAACTTCTTCACGACCGGCTTCAACCGCCTGAGGAGCGGGTTCCGCCGGAACGCGCGCCGGGCGGAGAGGGAGAGGAGCGCGCGCGCCGCCCGGATCTCCGGCCCGGCCGCGTCCTCGCGCCATCCCCGCGCCGAGCAGATGACGCACGTCTGCGGGGGCCTGCCCTCCAGCAGTGCCCGCCGCAGCCCGCGGTAGGCCTCGCCCCTCCATACATCCGCGAAGCCGGTCTCGCGCACATTCCCCATCGACGAGAACATCGCGCAGCATGGGATGACGTCCCCCCCGGTGGTTACCACGGCCATCTCCCACGGGAGGAAGCAGTTCTTGAGCGGGGCCGACCTCCGCCCGTCCTTCGCCTCCTTGTGCCCCTCGGCCAGGCACGGCGGCTCGAACTGGTCGGGGGGGAGCAGGGAGAGTTCGACCCCCGTCCCGCGTGCGGCCGCGGCGGCCTTCTCGTACCACGCCTTCCCGAGCTCGCGGTGCCCCCAGGCGAGCGACTGCCCCTTGACCTCCTCGAAGTCGACCATCTCCTGGAGAACGACCCTGGACGCCCCGTGCGCGGCGGCGAGGCGGACGACGTCGGGGAGCTCCTCGATCGTGTCGCGCATCCCGAGGACGAGGAAGTCGATCCTCGGGCCGGTCCGCCCCTGCCGCGCCTTCTCCTCGCGGAGAAAACGGAGCCCCGAGATCACCTCCCCGAGCTCCGCGCCGCCGCGGACCCTCCGGTAGGTCTCCGGCCGGGCGGCGTCGACCGATATGGAGAGGATGTCGAGGCCGAGGCGGACCATCTCGGAGGCCGTCTCGCGCGTTATGAGCGTCCCGTTCGAGATCGTCCGGACGACGACGCCGTGCCGCTTCAGCAT
>CALLYX010000174.1 GCA_937858775.1 uncultured bacterium
GCCCAGGATCGAGGCGCGGCTTGACCGCGGGCCCGAACCGGCCCCATCGTTCGCCGCGCGGCTGCGCGCCGCGCTCGGCTTCGACCGATTCGACGCGGTCATTTCGCCGGCGCCGGCCCTCGCGATCATCGCCCTTCTCTGCTTCAACATATTGCTCCTCGCGCAGATACGCATGGGAGACCGCCGCGCCGCGGCGGCCGGAAGGGCGCTTTCCGAGCCGCGTGCAGATGGCCGCCCCGGAGGCGCGGTATGGGCCGCGCGCCGCGGGGTGGACGACGTGCTCTGCGACCACGGCGGGCGGGAGGGGATCGACGAGTACGTCCTCCAGCCGGCCGCGTTCCGCCTGCCCGCAGGCGCCCGCGGGAAAACCGACTACATCCTCACCCGGGCGTCCGACCCATCGCCGCGCGGTTGGGCGCGGGGCGCATATTGACCGGGAACGGCGCTTCCATCGGAGGGACCATGGCATGAAACGCATTATTGTCGCCGCCCTGTGCGTGTTCCCGCTCTCGCGGGCGTACGCCGGGGTCGAGACGGGTTCGCTGCTCGCTCGGATCGGCCGGGAGGTCGAGGAGATCGCCGCCGGCGTCCGACCTTCCGTCGTGCAGGTCATCGCAGAGGCGGATGCCCCGGCCGCCATGCCCGGGATCCTGTTCCCCGGCCGGCCCTTCGGGCGGCCGCGCGGCGACGCGGGGCCGATGCGGCGCTCGGGAAGCGGCTTCTTCGTCGACCGGGACGGCGCGATCCTCACCACGTTCCACGTTGTCCGGGACGCGGGCAGGATCGTGGCGCGGCTCGACAACGGCGCGGAGGAGGAGGCCGTCCTGAAGGGGGTCGATCCGGAGATGAACGTCGCGCTGCTCGCCCTCGGCGCGTCGCGCCGCGATCCCGCGCCCCTCGGCGATTCCGACCGTCTTCGGCCCGGGAGCCCGGTTATCGTGGTGGGGAACCCGTACGGCCTTTCCGGGAGCGTCGCGCTCGGTGTCGTGGGCGGGCGCGGGCGAACCGTTCCGGAGATCGCCGAGCTGGCCGAGCTCGTCCAGTTGAACGCGAGCATCAACCCGGGCGACAGCGGCGCCCCGGTCGTCGACGCCCGTGGGGAGGTGGTCGGGATATTGGCGGCCTCGATGGGGGGGATGGAGGAGCGCGAAAACGAGCCCGCCGGGATATGCTTCGCGCTCCCCGTCAACGCGGTGAAGCCCGCGCTCCCGGCGCTCGAGGCGGGCAGGGAGATCGAACGCGGATGGCTCGGTGTCGGGATACAGGAGTTGACCCCCGCGCTGCAGGCTGAGTTCAAGACCGCCGACGGGCGCGGCGTTGTCGTCGCCCGCGTCATAGAGGGCAGCCCCGCCGCCGATGCGGGGGTGAGGGAGGGGGACGTGGTGCGCGCCGTGAACGGGGCGGCCGTGTCGAGCCCCCGGGAGCTCATAGCGCGCGTGGCCGCCTCCCCGGTGGGTTCCAAGGCGTCCATCTCCGTGATGCGCGGCGGCGCGGAGATGACGCTCGTCGCCAGGATAGGGCGGAGGGCCGCCCCGCGGCCCGCGGCGGCGGAACCCCCGGCCGGAAGGCTGGGGTTGGAAGTGGAGGAGGCGGGCGCCGTGTCCCCCGGCGGCGCGGAGGAGGGGGCGGTCGTCGTCAGGGGGGTGCGCCGGGGCAGCCCGGCCGCCAGGGCCGGCCTCAGGGCAGGCGACACGATACTGGAGGTGAACCGGAAAAAGATCGGGGGCCTGTCCGAACTGGAGGCGCTCGTGAAGGAGACCCCGCCGGGGGGGAAGCTCCTATTCAGGACGCCGCGCGGTTTCTTTGTCGTGACCCCGGGCCGCGAACCGAAGGAGGCGCCGTGAAGAAGGCAATCCTTGCGATCGTCCTGGCGGCGATGGCGGGCATGCCCGTACCGCCGTCGGGGGGGGCGGAAAACGCGGCGATGGAGAGGGCCGCGGCCGAAGCGAGAGAGCGGGCCGAGAAGCACCTTTTGAACAGAGCCGAGGCCAACCTCAACGGCGACGATCTCTATCTCTTCTACACCTCGGAGGAGTCGGAGGAGTTCGAGTAGGGGGAAGGCCGAGGTCGTCCTCGCTCCGCAAATGCTCTCTGCCCGAGTACGGGTCGCAACG
>CALLYX010000175.1 GCA_937858775.1 uncultured bacterium
GCCCGGCGCGGGACGTGATGAAGCCGCCTATGGTGACGTTTCCATCGTCCCTCAGGTCGGCGCCGAGAAGGCGGTTGAAATCGGCGATATCCATCCGGGCGTCGATCGTGTAGCCGTGCCTGCCGTCCCTGCGATAGAGCGGCGCCTCGGGGGCGCGCCGGTCCCTGATCTCCCCCAGGATCTGCTCGATGAGGTTCTCGAGCGTGACGAGCCCCGTCACCCCCCCGTACTCGTCCACGACCACGGCGACGTGCGTCTTCCTGCGGCGGAACTCCCTGAGCAGCGAGGAGGCCCCCTTTGTCTCGGGGACGAAATACGCCGGCCGCAGGATCTTCTTCAGGGAGAGATCCGGATCGCCCAGGCGGGCGACGAGGAGGTCCTTGGCGTAGAGCATCCCGACTATGTTGTCGAGCGTCTTCTCGTACACCGGGATGCGCGCGCAGCCGCTCTTCCGTATCAGGCCCTCCAGCTCGGCGAGCGGGATGCCGGCCTCGACCGCAACGATCTCGGCCCGGGGGCGCATGAGGGCCGTCACGCGCCGTTCGGCGAAATCGATGACCCCCTGGATCATCCTTCTCTCCCGGCGGCCGAGGACCCCTTCCCGGGAGCCGATGCTGATGGCGGTCTTGATCTCATCCTCGGTCACGGCGTGCTCCCGGGGGGCGATGCGGCGGCTGAACGGGGCGATCATCCGGTCCGAGACGTATATGACCGCGAGGCGGATCGGCATGAGGATCCTGCCGATGGCGGTGATGACCGGCGCGACAAGCGGGGCGAAGCGGGTGTTGCACTGGATGGCGATCGTCTTAGGGGTCACCTCCCCCATGACAAGGATGGCGAACGTCATGACGAACATCGCCAGCGCCGTCCCCTTCCCGCCCAAGAGGGTTCTGAAGAGCGATTCCCCGAGGGTCGAGGACAGGACGTTGACGAACATGTTGCCGATGAGGATGGATGTCAGCAGCCAGCGCGGGTTCGCCAGGAGCCACTCGATCAGCTTGCCGGCCCGGCCCCGCGAGAGCTTCCTGACCTGGAAAGGGGAGAGGGAGAAGAGGGTGGTTTCTGTGCAGGAGAAGAAGAAGGAAAAGCACAACAGGACGAAGATGGCGGCGATATGGCCGGCGATGTAGCGGTTCACTGGTTCTCAGCGCCCTCCCATCCGTGGGGTGTCAGTCGGCGGTGATCCGCTTCTCCCCGGGCCCCTTTCCGCCCGGGCTGATCTCGAGGGCGCTCTTGCAGCCCTGCACGATATAGTCGAAGCCGTAGAGCACCGTCTTGAAGATGCCGAGGAATCGGAAGCGGTCATTTTTCCGATCTACTACAACACCTTTCTGCAAACCATCGGCATTGGCGGCGGCAACGGCCCGATGACCACGTCGCCGACACTTGGCCTGCCCGGCTCGATGGGAGGAGCTGGCGCGACCCAGCAG
>CALLYX010000176.1 GCA_937858775.1 uncultured bacterium
ACAGTTGGCAGCAGAGCCATCGTCACCAGGATCAGCGGCAAGCCCGCCTGGCCAAGCCAGACGATCGCCTGCGGCGGTCTGGCTTGCGCAACGACCATCGGCGCCGCCATCAGCATCAGCGCCACGACCAGGAAGGCCAGAATGAACAGACCCCGTCGCGGATCGGTCGCAAAGGCATGCACGGACGACAAGACGCCCGAGCGCACCAGGAAGGTCCCCAGCAGCGAAAGCGAAAACGCCAGAATGGCCAGCAGCACGGTCCAGGACTTGAAGCTGCCGCGCTTTTCAGTGACCGCCAGTGAATGGATCAGCGCGGTGCCGACCAGCCAGGGCATGAACGAGGCGTTCTCCACCGGGTCCCAGAACCACCAGCCGCCCCAGCCCAGCTCGTAATAGGCCCACCAGCTGCCCAGCGCGATGCCGATGGTCAGAAAAGCCCACGCCGCCGTGGTCCAGGGGCGCGTCCAGCGCGCCCACGTCGATGCCCAGCTCGAGCGACGAGGTGGCGACGAGGCCCTTGAGCCGCCCGGACTTGAGCTCGTCTTCGATGATGAGTCGCCGCTCGCGCGACAGGGACCCGTGGTGCGCCTTCACCAGCTCTACGTCGACCGGTGGCGCCCCGACCGCTTCCGCTGAGGTGAACCGCCCCGCGCCGTCGTTCAGATAGAAGCGGTCGGCTTCAATACGCGTCACCTTCCCGCATACCGTCGCGAGCAGCCCCGCCGGGTCGAGGGATTCGTAAAACGCGGAGAGGTCGTGCCGGCGCGCGTCGCGGTGCGCGTAGCCGCGCTGGTCCACATGGCTCCACCAGCCGAGCACCGCCGGGAGGCCGGTGTTCGAGCTGACGCGCGCGTATTCGTAGCGATAATCCTCGAGCGACGCCTCGACAAGGACCGGCTGCCCCCCGACGCGGCGGCGCAGCCACTCGATCGCCTCGTACTCGTCGGGCCGGCGTTCCTTCATGTATGCCAGGCCGTCCAGCGTCGGCGCGGAGAGGACGCGGGGCAGGAGCGCGTTCAGCAGGCGGGACCTCCCGCCGATGGGCGGCTTGAGAAAGGCGCGCCCGTAGACGTCGTCGCCGGTCGTCCGCGCGCGCGGCCCCATCACGGTGAAGACGGATGAGGCGGCGAAGAGGACGCAGAGGACCGTCCACCAGGCCGCCCGCACCGCGGCGTATAGCGCCCGCGGGACGCCGGGGAGGGGGCGGGCGCGGCGGCCGGGGACGCGGCTCAGGAGGAAGGCGCAGCCGATGGAGAAGAAGAACCAGACGGGCATGTAGAACTTGAAGATGGTATTCATCCTCTTCCACTCCCCGCCCTGGAGGAAGTCGCGGATGTGGAAGATCTCGCAGGCCGCCACGATGGCGAGGCCGTATAGGAGCAGGATCAGGGCGAAGAGCCGCCGCGCGCCGCGCCCGCGGCGGAGTAGGGCGACGAGGCCCGGGAGGAGGATCGCGAGGGCGATGGAGAGCGTACCGTACGAGCGCCCGGCGGGGGGGGCGATGCCTGCGGCCGAGAGGGCGCGCCCCCCCCAGGGGGAGAAAACGAGGCACGGCGCGGCCGCGGCCGCGATGAGCGCCGCGGCGAGGAGGGCGCGCGCGACGAACCCGCGCGCCCCGTCGATGAACGCCGCCGTCTCCGCCGCCACGTAGGACGCCATGACGAAGATGAATATCCCGAAGAATGCGAGGAGCGCCCCCGGTGGGGTCGTGCAATCCCCGGCGAGGCCGACTCCCATCCCCTCCCTCCCGAAGGAGAGGAAGAACGGCGCGTACGCCGCCGCCGCCGCGGCGGCGAGGGGCGCGAAGCGGGAGAGGGCGCGGAGGATGGCGCGGAGCGGGAGGCCGACGGGTCCCTCCAGGCGCGCTACACCCATGGCGGCGCGGATCACGCGGGCGCCGAAGCCGCAGCTCCACCAGATCGAGTATTCCGCGATCGGAATGCCGCGGCGGCGGAGGCGGAGAGCCTCGCCGGCCAGGAGGGAGAGGGCCAGCACGCCGCCCATCGTCGGGAAATCCCACGTGTTCGTCGGAATGAGGAGGCCGAGGGCGAGTGCGGTGGAGACGAAGTTGACCGCCCGCGATCCGCCCCGCCGCTCCGGGGGACGCAGCATGGAGTCGAGCGCGCGGGCGAGGATCAGGAGGGCGAACGGCATGGCTATGATATGCGCGTGGAGGTCGGAGAAGATGAAGCTCCAAAGGGGGAACTCGTGGACCGTGTTCGGGATCACCTCGTGGGCGCAGCGGAAGAACCGGTAGGAGTGCTCCGGGCGCGACGCCGGGCTCATCCGGAGAAGCCAGGAGAGCGCCCCGCGCCACGGGGAGGCGTCGATCCAGAGGAAGAGGCCGTCGAGGTTGCCCATGAAACAAGCGGCGGCCGCGCCGGCGAGCCCCCACCGGATCCGTCCAGCCGCCGTCAGGGCGATCGAGAAGACGGAGGAGACGACCAGCGCGGGCACCAGGCAGAAGGCGAGCGGGTAGCCGACGCTCGACGGGACCCCGGAGAGCTTCACGAGCATCGCCACGAGGTAGTGCCCGTAGTAGTAATAGTTCAGGCGGACCCCGGACGCCCACGGGTCGATCGGCGGGAAGTAACGGGAGCGCAGGATCGAGTTGACGAACGAGAAATCCATGGAGCTCTCGCTCCAGAAGATGTCGGGGTTGTAACAGCGGAAGAGGGCGAAGGCGAGAAACGCGGCGACGAAGACCGCCTCGGAGACGAGGGCCGCCCTCCCCGCCCCGCCGCGGAAGGAGCGCCAGCCGCAGCCGCGAGAGGCCAGGCCGACGGACACGAGGAGCACGACCCCCAGCGCGGCGAGGATCCCGCCGAGGGAGAACGGGAGCGCGCGAAGGCTCGCCGCCAGCCAGACGAGCCAGCCCGCGATGACGATCGAGAGCGTCTTCGCGAACGGGGCGCCGCGGTCCCTTAGGCCGGCGAAGAGGGAGGAGGCGATCGGCAGGGCGATCAGCCCCAGCGCCTCCGCCATAGCCAGCCAGGCGACGAGGGCCCGCGCGCCGCGGCGCCCGCCCGTCTCGCCAATGCCGCCTCACGTATGGCAGGCGCGGCTCCGCGCGTCCCCGTCACCGTGACAACCGATTACCTCTATGTGTTGAAGGATCTGCGCCGGCTGGGCATCCTGGCCGCGACGTTCTTCGCCATCCTGGTGGCGGTGGGCGTGGTGGTTTCGGTGGAAGTCACGGTAGGCGTGAAAGTCTTCGTCGCTTCCGCGCAGGCCGAGCTTGTCAGTGACATGGTATGGTCGCCCACTCCAGGCCGGCCGTCAATCCAGACAACCGTCATCGTATGAGTCCCGGAGGACGAGGTTGCCAGGAAAACGGTAGCACCCGCATCCGCGGCGCCCAACCCGCTCTCGCCAGTTTCCAGCTGCCAGGAAAATCGAACGCGGTACGAA
>CALLYX010000177.1 GCA_937858775.1 uncultured bacterium
GATAACCCCCGGGGGGCGAGCCCGCCTCTCCCGCCCGCCTCCTCGCGCCGCACCATCGACCTTCTCCATCTTTTCCCCCTTTCCCCGGCTGTCTGCGTTGTAGCGCACCCTAAAGGGTGCGCTACGCGAGGGGATTCGAGGCGAAACGACCGCGGGGCCGATTCCCGGCACAGGCGACCGACGCGGCATTGTTGTAAAAAATTAACATTGACATACCTGTGGCGTTATGCAATTATGGCGCCGTCGTAGGAGAGGTTTCGGAGGGCATCTCGTCGTTTATTCCCAACCCAACATCACACCACCGCACGGGGGCGCACAATGGACGCGAGCATGATGCACGAGGATTGCGTGGCGGGGCGCAACTACCTGGTCGACATCGAAGGGAAGAGGTTCGAGGCCCGATTCAGGGGCTACCCGGACGGCGATCAGTACAGCCCTGTCTTCGAGATTCGCGACGGCAAGGGGAGCGTCAAGGTGCTGAAGGAGTATCGAATGGAATAGCGTTCCGGCGACAGCGGCATCGCCGGATCACGCGGGGGGGGGCTCCGAGCCCCCTCCTTTCTTTTTGTAGAAAGCCGCCGGCGGAGGCCGTGCCGAAGCGGCCGATGGCGGCTTGAGCGCGCGGCGTGGAACAACCGGCGGCCCGCCCCTGCGGGGCGCTCCGCCCCCCGGCGTCCAATGCCCCGCCCCTCATCGAGACAAACGCCTTGCGGCTTTTGCCATTTAATCTCTCCCCTTTGCTATACTATGAGTCCATGAGCCTCAAACGCCCCCCATTTCCGGAAGAGATTCTCGCCTTCGTCGCCTCGCCCCGCTACCGCCCGATGCGCCGGGCGCAGCTCTGCGGCGCGCTGGGCGCCTCCGGCGACGACGGCCGGGAGGTCCGCCGGACACTGAGGGATCTCGAGATCTCCGGAAGGCTGGTCCGCGTCAAGGGAAACCGCTACGCCGTCCCATCCGGGGCCGGCCTGGTCACCGGCCGGATCGAGGTGCACCAGCGCGGGTTCGGCTTCCTCGCCCCTTCCGCGGGGGCCGGCGGCGACGTCTACATACACGGCGAGAACATGGGCGGGGCCATGCACGGCGACACCGTTTCCGTGAAGCTCCTCGACGGAGGGCGCGGGAGGCGGGGCCGCCCCGCCGGGAGGCGCGAGGGCCGCGTCGTCGATATTCTCGACCGGGCGAACGCGTCGGTCGTCGGCACCGTCCAGGGGCGGGGGGGGATCTACCGGCTCCTCCCCGACAACCCGCGCCTGCGGCGCGAGATTCTCCTCGCCCCCGGCGACATCGGCGGGGCGCAACCCGGGCAAAAGGCCGTCGTCCGCGTCACGGAGTGGGGCGGGCCGAACGCCGCCCCAAGGGGGGCGGTTACCGAGGTCCTCGGCGACGCGGGGGAGCCCGAGACCGACATCCTCGCCATCATCCACGACCACAAGCTTCGCATCCGCCACCCCGCGGCTGCGATCAGGGAGGCGCGCCGCGCGGCGCGGGAAACGGGCGAGGCGGACACCCGGGGACGCGAAGACCTGCGCGGCGAGACGATCTTCACCGTGGACCCGGCCGACGCGAAGGATTTCGACGACGCGATATCGCTCTCCCGGAGGGGCGGGGACTGGGTCCTCGGCGTCCATATCGCCGACGTCTCGCGATACGTCCCGCCGGGCGGCCCGGTCGACGAAGAGGCCCGCGCCAGGGCCACGAGCGTCTACTTCCCCGGGCGGGCGCTGCCGATGCTTCCCGAGGCGCTCTCCAACGACGCCTGTTCGCTCCGGGAGAACGAGGACCGCCTCACTCAGAGCGCCTTCGTGACCATCTCCCCCGACGGGCGCGTAAAGGCGGCGCGCTTCGCCTCCACCGTCATCCGTTCCCGAAAGCGATTCACCTACGCGCGGGTGAGCGCCCTTCTGGCCGGCGAGCCCCCCGAGGGGGAGGCCGAGCGCGCCATCCTCCCGACCCTCAGGGAGATGGAGCGCCTCGCCGTTCTTCTCAGGAAGAACCGCTTCTCCCGCGGCGCGATCAATCTCGACATGCCGGAGGCGGTGCTCCAGTTCGACGCCGAAGGGCGCGTCGCCGCCGTTCGCCGGGAGGAGTACGACATCTCCCACATCCTGATCGAGGAGTTCATGCTCGCGGCGAACGAGGCGGTCGGCGCTTTCTTCGCCTCCCGGCGCGTCCCGGCCCTCTGGCGCGTGCACGAGGAGCCCGACGAGAAGAGCCTTCTCGAGTACCTCGACCTCATCAAGCCGTTCGGCCACACGATACGCGACATCCACGACGCGCGCGCGATCCAGCAGTTCCTGGACAAGGTGCGGGGGAAGCCGGAGGCGTACGCGCTACACCTCGCCTTCCTGAGGTCGATGAAGCTCGCCGTCTACTCCACCCGCAACGCCGGCCATTACGGGCTCGGCTGCCCCCACTACCTCTATTTCACCTCGCCCATCCGGCGCTACCCCGACCTCGTCACCCACCGCTTCCTGAAGGAGTCGTGCGCGGGGAGAAGGCCCGCGGCGCCCCCGGACCTCGAACAGCTCGCCTTCCACTGCTCGGAGGCGGAGCAGGCAGCGGAGGAGGCGGAGCGGGAGTGCCTCAAGCTGCGGAAACTACAATTCCTGAAACAGCACGTCGAGGGGGGGACGTTCGACACGACGAAGGGCGTGATCATCGCGATCCGGGAGTTCGGCTTCACCGTTTACCTCAACGACTACCTCCTCGACGGCCTCGTGCACGTCTCCTCCCTCACCGACGACTTCTACAGGATCGCGAGGAACCGCTCCTGCATGACCGGGGAGCGCACGAGGAGGAGGTTCCGAGTCGGGGAGATCGTCACCGTGGGAATAGCGCGCGTGGACCTGGCCGCGCGCCAGCTCGATTTCGTGCTCGCGGGGCCCGATGCGATCAGGCCGCCGCGGCCGCGGAAGCGCCGGGGGCGGTGACGCCGGGCGGTCGTTTCATCACGCGCCGCGGCGGGGAATGACGGGAAGAGGACCGGCGGCGGGCCGGATGCCTTCTTCCCCGCCCCGAGGCGCGTCGAACCGAGATATCGGGGGAGGGCGGCGATGGCGATGAAGGAGGCCGTCGAGCAGGTGCTGCGCGCCGAGGCGGACGGCAAGAAGGGCGTCGCGCAGGCGCGCCTCAAGGCCGAGGGGATCCTCGCGGAGGCCGAGACGAAGGCGGCGGAGATCGCCGAACGCGCGGCGGGCGAGGCCATCGGCAGGGGAAAGGCGATCCGGGAGGAGGCCCGCGCGCGCAGCGAGGCCGAACGCGACCGGGTGTTGAAAGAGATCGAGGAGCGCGTGCGGCGGGAAGAGGCGGAGAAGGCGCCGCTGCGGGAGAAAGCGGCGGAGAAGGTCATGGAGTTCCTGCTCGGATGAGATCGCTGGCGAAATACGCCTACCTGAACGCCTTCCTGAGGGCGAAGCTGAGCGAGCGGCTCGGCGAGGACCGCCTCGCCTCCCTCGCAGGAGCCGCCGATCTCGCCGAGGCGGCCGGGATGCTCAGGGAGACGGAGTACCGCCGGGTCTCGGCGGCGATCGACGAGAACGCCCCCCTCCGCACGGTCGAAAAGACCCTCGCGGAGATTGAGATCGGGCGGCACCGCGCCATACTGCGGCACGCCGGGGGGGAGGTCGCGGCGTTCGTTTTCACCCTGATGGAGCTCTACGACGTGCAGAAGGTCGAGCAGGTCATCCGCATCTGGAAGGAGAAGGCCTGGGACGAGCGGGATGCTATCATCGCCTCCGCGATCTGCCGCGAGCTCCCGACCGAGGCGATGCTGAAGGCGTCGAGCATCGAGGAGATCATCCTTCTCCTCGAGGACACCCCCTACCGGAAGCCCCTCGTGTCGGCATACGAACAGTACCGCCGCACCGGCGCGCTCTTCCACCTGGAGTCGGCGCTCGAGTCGGACTATTACAGGCGGCTTCGGGAGGCGGTGGCGAAATTCGGCGGGGCGGACCGCGCCGCCGCGGAGAGGATCATCGGCACCGAGGTGGACATCCGAAACGTCCAGATACTCCTCCGCCTGATGCGCTACACGGACTACCCGGCCGTGGAGGCGCGCCGCCTCCTTCTCCCTGGGGGCTGCCATCTGAGCGAGGAGTTGCTGCTGAGGGCGTATTCCGCGAAGGACGCCCGCGCCTTCATGGGGGCGCTGCGCATAGCCCAGCCCGCCGCGCCCGCCGCGCCCAGGGGCGCCGGCGGGACGCTGGAGCAGATGCGCCTCCTCGAGGGGCTCCTGGACGAGACGCTCGCCGCCGCGGCGCGGACCGCCCTCGCCGGCTATCCGTTCACCATCGGGACCGTGATCGCCTACCTGACCCTCGCGCGGGCGGAATCGCGGCAGGTGCGCCGGATCCTGATGGGAAAGAGTCTCGGCCTCCCCGTGGAGAGGATCCGGCGGGCGGCCGGGGCATAGTTCGCCGTAAATAGTGCCGTTTCGACCGCGGGGGATCGCGGGGGCCCGCTGGAAATACCGCGGCGGCGCGCCGATCCGGCCCGCCGACTGCGTGGAGGATGCCGTGTTCAGGCCCGAAAAGATGTCCCAGGTGAACCTCCTGATCCTGAAGGAGAATCTCGACGCGGCGACAGGCGCCATCGCCGAGACCGGCGTCATGCACCTCGCGGACGGCGCGGGGGTCGCGGAGTGGGCCAGGGACCTCGCCGCGGAGAAGGCGAAGCGGGGCGGACTGAGCAAGGAGCTGGACCGCGAGGTCTACCGCGCCGCGAAGAAGAACTCCCTCCTGGAGACCCTGCGCGCGGTGGCCAGGATCGCCACCCTCAACCCCTCATACCTGGCGGAGCTGGACGAGATCACCCTGCAGGAGTTCCTGCACCGCATAACCGACGAGACCATCCCGCTGCAGGGGCTTTCCGCCCTGTCCACCCTCTTCACCGTGATCCCCTACAGCGAATTGAGCGCGGGTGAGTTCATGTGGTGTTTCGCCAACACCTTCCGCAAGCGCACCCTGGGCGTGCCGCGCGGCGGCTCGCGCGAGATACCCGGAGTCCTCGAGTATCGCCAGTACCAGAAAGAGGATGAAGATATTCGGGAGGAATACGAGGACTGCTCCGAGACCGCCGATGATCCCGTCTCCAAGCAACGAGGCAAGATTGGTGGACTCGACCGAACCGGTCGCCAGTTCCGCGAGGTGGGCGGTGCCGGCCTCGATT
>CALLYX010000178.1 GCA_937858775.1 uncultured bacterium
GATCAAGGGTGCGCTGCCTCCGATGGCGGCCTGGACCTCAATTATAGCACACGACGGGCCGCGGCGGGAGGGGCCCGCTACAACGGGGCCCGCTACAACGGGCCCCGCCCTCCGCCCCGCGCCCTCCTCCGCGACGGTCCGGGCGGCTTCAGCCCGGAGAAGAACCTCCCCATCTCCCCCAACGCACCCGCGGCGTCCCGAGTGCAGAGGGAGAGGTCCGGGAGGGAGGAGAGAAAGAGGCGGCCGTAGCGGCGGGTGTGGACCCTTGTGTCGAGTATGAGGACCGCGCCGAAGTCGTCGCGGTGGCGTATCAATCTCCCGAACCCCTGCCTGAACTTGATCACCGCCTGCGGGACGCTGTAGTCGAGGAACGGGTCCCCCCCCGCCGCCTCGATCGCCTCCATGCGGGCCTCCTGGATCGGCTCGTCCGGCACCCTGAACGGCAGGCGGGTGAGGATTACGCACTGGAGCGCCTCCCCCCTCACGTCCACCCCTTCCCAGAAGCTGTCCGTGGCGAAGAGGACCGCCCCCTCCTCCCGCCTGAACCGGTTTAGGAGCGCGGTCCGGTTCTCGCTCCCCTGCATGAGCGCGACGAGGCCCATCTCCGAGAGGCGCGGCTCGAGCGCCGCGTGCATCCTCTGGAGCAGCCGGTACGACGTGAAGAGGACGAACGCGCGCCCGCGGGTTATTCCCACCGCCTCCGCGACGACCCGCTCCAGCATCTCCTCGAACCGTTCGGCGTCCGGCTCGGGGATGCCGCGCGGGGCCGCTACGAACGCCTGTCTCCGGTAGTCGAACGGCGAGGGGAGAACGGAGGCGGTGACCCGGCCGCCGCCGTACCCCTCCAGGCCGACGCGCGCGCGGAAGTAGTCGAACGCCCCCCCCACCGCGAGCGTCGCCGATGTCATGACAACCGTCCCGAAGCGCCCGTAGACCGACCGCCGCATCCCCTCCGCCACGTCGAGCGGGGCCGCGCAGAAGCCCAGCCGCTCCCCGCGTTTCCCCCTTGACAGCTCGATCCAACGGCAGAAGGTCGCCTCCTCCTCCACGAAGAAGGCGAGGGCGTCGAGGTACGCGGCGAGGCGCCCGCGCATCGCCGCGAGCTCCATCGACGACGCCTCCAGCGGCCCCTTGACCTCGTCCGGCAGGCCGGCGATGATCGAACCGAGCTCCTTGAGCCGTCCCGCGAACGACGCCAGGACCGACGAGAGCTCCTTCAGGACGGGGCGGACCGTCTGGGTCCAGAAGGCCGACCCGTACAC
>CALLYX010000179.1 GCA_937858775.1 uncultured bacterium
GGCCGGACGGGGCGCGCGGGGCGGTCGGGCAAGTCGATCACGCTCTGCCTGCCGCATGAGGAGAAATACCTCGCCAAGATCGAGGAACTGGTGAAACAGGCGATTCCGGTGCTGGAAAGCCCGCTCGGCGGCGGCGGCGGCGAACGCGGCCCGCGCGTCGCCCGCGATCCGCCCGGCGAGGAGATAGAACGCCGCGACGATGAGCGCGTAGAGGAGCAGGTCCGTCACGTGGTAACCGACCGGGTTGAGGCCCCAGAAGAAGTAGTCGAGGCAGTGCGTGAAGACCGTGAGCGGCGGGTAGCTCAGGTGGAACGACCGGAGGAGCCGTAGGGGGTCGAGCGAGCGGATCATGGTGTTCTTCACGATCAGGTGCTCGTCGTCCCAGTTCGTGAACCGGTTTCCGAAGACGTCCGCGTACACGGCGAGGGAGAGGAGGACGAGAAGGGCGAGGAGGATCCGGCGCGCGCGGGGGATCATGCCTTCCCCCGCGCGGCGGCGGGCCGCCGCATCCGGGCCTCGAACACCCGGAAGTTGCCCATCTTCTTTCCCGCCCGGGACCCCGGCCGCACGCGGCGCATGTTCACCCCCGGATCCCCTCCCCCCAGAAGAGGGCCTCGAACGGCGCCCCGCCCCCCTCGAGCATCCTACAGGCGGCGGCGATCCCGGTCCTCCCCTCGCGAGCCGGGTGGCCGACCTCGAAGAGGTGCCCCGCGAGCACCCGGGCGGGCCCGACCGCCGCGACGCATGCGCCGACGGCGTCGAAGTCGTCGCCATCCGGGGAGATCCCGCCGCATTTCGGGATGAGAAGATCCACCGGCCCGTCTCGCCTGACGCCGGACGTGTAGTCATGGTCGCCGAGGTGGAGGACTCGCGGCCCCCCCGGGAACTCCGCCTCGTAATAGCGGGTCGGGATCCCCCGCCCGCCGTCATAGACGTGGCGCCCGTCGTGGGCCCGGACGCGCACCCCGCATGGGAGGTCGAGCAGGGCCCCGGGAGAGGCGTGGCGCGCCCCGCTCGCGAAGAGGCACGACAGCTCCGCGGGAAGGATCACCGGCTTCCCCGCCGCCCGCATCCGCGCGACGAGCTCGACATCGAGGTGGTCGAGGTGCCTGTGAGAGACGAGGAGGGCGTCGAGCCGGGCGGCCAGCGCGGCGGCGAGCCCCGGCGGGATATCCCACCAGAGGCCGAGGACCCCGCGCCCGGTCACGACGTCGAATCCGACCGCCGCGCCGGGCGTCTCCACTATGAAGCCGTGGTTATAC
>CALLYX010000180.1 GCA_937858775.1 uncultured bacterium
CTATCCGTTCATGCTGGCGTTCTCGCTCCTGGATCGCGTCCTCCCGTTCGGCGGGAAACACAAGCTGATCGTGAAGGCGGTGCGGGTGTGAAGTCACGCGTTTCAGCGCATGGGGAACGGAGCGGCGCGGGGACCGCGGAGGAGGGAACCGGGTCGGCGCCGGTGGGCCGGCGGAAATGAAGACCCGGATCCGCGGCCCCGCGTGCGCGCCCGGCGGGGCATTCGCGCGAGGCGGGGCGTGGACGGGGAATGCGCGGGGGGTGGAAGTATAGCGCCCGCCCCGTTCGTGCGCTTTCCCCGCATCATCTCTTCTCGACGGCGACGCGATCGATCCACACCTCGCCGCCGCCCCCCGCCTCGACGCGGAACTGTATCCTCCGCGGTTCCCGCAGCGTGAAGTCGACCGGCACGTCTATGTAGCCGCCCCCGGCGGGAAGCGCCCCCGCGCCCGCCCGGCGGGAGCCGAAAACATCCCCCCGCGAGATCCCGGCTACCAGGCACCGGAGGGCCGGGGAAGCCCCTCCCCGCTCCTTCAACCGAAAGAAAGCGCGCCAGTTGCCCGGGGCGTACCGTTCCCACGGGCCGAGGATGACGCTTCCTTTCCCTCTTCCGCGTATCGCCACGCCGCCGGAGGCGTCGTCGTCCGGGGCCGGGGCCCCCGCCTCGGACTTCAGCCCCTCGGCCTCGTACACCGCGGAGGAGCTTCGGGGCGGGTCATCGACGCGGTAGATGTCGACGAAATCGACCCCGCACAGGTTCATCGACCAGACCTTGGGGCATTTCCCCGTGAGGGCGCGCAGGGATTCCGGTTGGGGCCTGGAGCGCTCCGCGAGGGGGAAGACGATCCAGTCGACGCGCGGCGGGTTCGTTCGGTTGACGAGCGCGCGGGGGGCGGGCTGCGGGGCGTCGTTGAGCCAGTGCCAGCGCAGCTCGCCATGGATCGTCGCCGCGAATATCGAGTCGTCGTCCCGCGCGACGGTCTTCAGGAACGCGGCCGCCTCCTTGGAGCCGACCCTCGGGCCGAGCGAGACCATGCGGGAGGCGCCCGCCGGGCCCCCTGCGAAGACGTTGGCGTAGATCTCCGGGTACGGGAAGACGCGCGCGAGCGGCGCGGCGCAGGAGACGGCGGCGGCCGTGCCGGCGGCCGCATGGAGGGCGAACCGCCGCCGCTCCCCTGCGCCCGCCGGGGCC
>CALLYX010000181.1 GCA_937858775.1 uncultured bacterium
GTCTATGACGGGCCCCCGAAAACCGTCCTTCCCGGGGAAGACCTTGTCGAGCGGGCCGGCGTAACAGACGGCGTAGCCGCGGGGCCCGAAATCCTCCGGGGCCCACGCCCTCGGCGCCGCGGGCGACGCCTCTAAGGCCCCCGCCGTCCAGTCGCGAACGCTTCGGTTCGCCCACGGGATCCGGACCGACCTTCTCCTCCAGAGAAGGTCCCGCCCCTCGCGGTAGAACCCCGCCTCGATCTCGTATCGGCCGGCGGGGGCCCCCGCGGGGATCGCGCAGAAAAACGGCCCGAGCCGCGCGACCTCTCCCGGCGTCCAGCGCCGCATCGGGATGGGAATGGCCACGTCGGCGTTGATCCTCTCCCCGCCCCGCCTGAAATGGATGAAGAGCGCCGCCCCGCGCGGGAAAGGCGCGCGCGGCAGGACGGAGAGGGCGAGGGGGAACTCCGCGCCGAGCTCGACACTCGACGGGGCCTCTATCCCCTCGATCAGGATGGATGGGAAGCGGAACCTCGCCGCCCACCCCGCCGCGAGCGCTGCGGCGAGCGCGGCGAGGATGGGGCCGGCAACGATGATCTTTTTCACATCGGCTTGAATCGGATCGGCGCGCCGCATCCGGCGAAGGCCTCGACGAGGCGGTCCGCGACGCGCGCGATGTCGAACTCCCGCTCGACCTTCTTCCGCGCCGCCTCGGCGAGGCGCGCGCAAAGGCCCGCGTCGCCGAGGAGGCGCTCCAGGGCGTCAGCCAGGCGGACCGGATCGGCGGGCGGAACGAGGAGGCCGGTGCGGCCGTCCTCCACGAGCTCCGGGATCCCGGAGACCGGACATGAGACGACGGGGACGCCGATCGCCATCGCCTCCATCAGCGAGACCGGGATCCCGTCCATCACGCCGCTCCTCCTCCTCGCCGGCCTGGAGGGGAGCGCGAAGATCCGCGCTCGAGCCATCATCTCGACGACCTCCTGCGGGGTGCGCTCCCCCTCCATCGAGACCGTCCCCGATAGGCCGAGCCCTTCGACGAGCCGCTCGAGATCGCCGCGGTCGGGGCCGTCACCGACGATCACGCAGTCGAACCCGGCGCCGCGATCCCGCGCGATCCCCGCCGCCCGGATAAGCGTGTCGAAGCCCTTGATCGCCATAAGCCGGCCGACCGCGAGGATCGTGCGCCCTCCGATTTCCCCGGCGGCCTTTCTCGGGAGCCGGCCGAGGTCGAGGCCGCAGTGGAGCACTTCGACCTTATCCCCCGCCCCTTCCCCGCAACGCTCCAGGATGAAGCGGCGGTTGAAGCGGGAGATGGCGAAGACCCGCTCAGCCGCTGCGACCTTCGCCGCGAGGAGGAGCTGCCCCTGGAAGATGTCGTGCGCGTGGGCGGTAAACGTGAACGGGATCCCGGAGAGGCGGGAGATAACGAGGGCGGCTGTCGCGGGGTAGTTCGCGAAGTGCGCGTGTATATGCGCGACGCCCCGGTCGCTGAGGAGCCGGGCGAAGAGGGCGGCCTTCGGGAAGAGGGCGGCGGTCTTTGCGAACTCGACCGGGCTGCGCCAGAGCCGCGCGGCTAGGAACGCCGCCGCGCCGAGGTACCGCCGCGGGGAGCGGAGGAGGAAGGCGAGGTTCGCGCGCAGGAGCGCCCGCGAGAAAAGAAAAGGCGAATAGATCGTGCGGGCGAGGAGGGGGCGCGCGTCCTCGTCGATGATCTTCTCCGAGAAGCCGCGCAGGGAGAGGATAGCGATCTCCGCGCCGCGTCGGACGAGTTCGCGGATCTCGCGCAGGACGAACGTCTCGGAGTAGCATGGGAACATCACGACGACATAGGCTATCCTCTCGCCGGGGGCGCTCATGCCCGCCTCCGAAGCAGCCTCCGCAGGTAGTGCGCCACGCTCGCCCGGCGGGAGGAGAGGAAGCGCGCCAGGGAGAAAAGCCTGCGGTTGCGGATGTAGAACGAGAGATAGGCGCGGGCCTGCCATCGATCGAGCTCGCGGCGCGGTATATCCGCCATCTCGAGGGCCCCGCCGAAATACTTGTCGTAGGCGCTCCAATCGCGGCTGAGCAGCCGGTAGCCGCCCTCGCCCCTGGCCGCCATGGCGGCGATCTCGGTGCCCGGGTACGGGACCATGACGCCGAAGGCGACGGTCGTCGGGTTGAGTTCCCGCGCGAAGGCGATCGTCTGACGGATGGTGTCGCGGGTCTCGCCCGGATGGCCGATGATGAAGAACGCCGCCGTGCGGAGCCCGGCCTCCTTCGCGAGGCGGATCATCTCGCGCGCCTTGTCCTTCGTGATCCCCTTGTGCACCCGGTCGAGTATGCCCTGGTTCCCCGACTCGATCCCGACCCCGACGCGGACGCACCCCGCCTCCCGCATCTTCCGGTAGAGGGGCAGGGAGCGGCAGTTGACGCGCGCGTTCGCGAACCACGGCGTGGTGTGGAGCCCTTTCGAGATCAGGAGGTCGCAGACCGCCGTCGCCCGCCGTTCGTCGAGCGTGAAGACCTCGTCCGAGAATGATATCTCGGCTGGGCGCCAGGTCCTGACCAGCCACTCGAACTCCCGCACCACCCCCTCGACGCTCCGGTAGCGGACGCGGTCGCCGAGGACCCGCATGCAGAAGCTGCACCGGTAGGGGCAGCCCCTGGATGAGAAGATCTGGTACTCCCGCGAGGGGCCGTACATGTCCCATGCCGGGAACGGGAGGCGGTCGATATCCTCCATCCACGGCCTCGCCGGGTTTGCCCGCGCCTCCCCCCCGGCGCCGCGGAAAGCGAGCCCCGGGATATCCCCGCCCGCCCCGCCCTCTTCGATCGCCCCGCAGAGGTCGGCCAGCGTCTCCTCCCCTTCGCCGAAGACGGCGAAGTCGAACGCGGAAAACTCGCGGAGCGTCTCTACCGGGAGGGCGGTGGCGTGCGGGCCGCCGATGACGGTCTTCAACGCCGGGATGCGGCGCCTCGCCGCGGCGGCGATCTCCGCCGCGCGCGCGACCTCGTGCGTCATGGCGGTGACGCCCAGGATGTCGGGGCGGAACCCCGCGATCCTGTCGAGCAGCGCGTCGAGCCCGAGGCGGTCGAACTTCGCGTCCGCGATCCGCGCCTCGAAACCGCGCCCCCTGAGGAAGGCGGCGAGGTAGCCGATGCCGAGGAGCGGCATCCTGTACCATCCCCCCTGGACGATCTCCTCCGGCGCGGGGTTCACAAGCGCCACCCTGGCCTTCCGCCCGGCCCCGCTCATTTCCATGACGGCCTCCCTCGGCGCGTGAAACACAACGCCGCCCCCCAGAGGGCTGCGGCGTTGCCGGCGATGAACTTCCGGGCCGCGGAGGAGACCTTCCTCCCCGCCGCGCCCTTCCACGGCGCGGCGCAGAGCGCCGCGGCGGCGAGCCCGGCCAGCCCGACGGCCGGGGCGAGCGCGGCCAGCGAGAGGGCTAGGGCGATCAGGATGAACGGCATCACCAGGCGGATGACCTTGTGCGACAGGAATTGCCACGCGACACCCGGCCGGCGCGGGGAGAGGAGGCCGCGGCAGATGAAAAGCTGCTGCCAATTCCCGGCCGCGACGCGGACGCGGCTCTTGAAGTCGCCCATGCGCGGGTCGAGGTCGTCCACGACCGCCCCCTCCTCCAGCACCATCCGCCCGCCGCGGGCGACCATGAGCGCCGGGATGACGAAGTCGTCGTTGATCGTGCCCGGGGGGGGCGGCACGAAGAGCTCGCGCCGGAGGGCGTACATCGCCCCCGTCGCCCCCAGCAGCGTGGCCCAGCGGCTCTGCGCCCGCTTGATGGCGAACTCGTACTCCCAGTAGATCAACTCCCCCAGCCGCCCCTCGCGCTGGAGGCCTGGGGAGCGGTAGTAGCCGCAGACGCCGCCGACGGACGGATCGGAGAAGTCCGAGGCCATCGCGCGAAGGGAGCCGGGGCGGAGCATGCCGCTCGCGTCCGAGAAGACGAGTATCTCCCCCCGCGCGCGCGGCACCACTTCGAGAAGGGCGCGCAGCTTCCCCCTGCGCTCCGCGAACTCAACGACGCCCACCCCGCGCCCGGCGTAGCGGCGCGCGATCTCGGCGGTCCGATCCGTCGAGCCGTCGGAGATCACCAGCACCTCGATCTTTTCCGGCGGGTAGTCGAGCGCCAGGGTGTTCTCGATCTTGGCGGCGATGACCCGCTCCTCGTTGAGCGCCGGGATGAGGACGCTCGCCGAGGGGACGGCGTCCCCCCTGCGCACCGGCCGCGGGAAGAGCCGGGCGAGGAGCAGGGCAAGAAGCGGATATACGGCGTAGCAGTAGGCGACGAGCCCGGCCGATATCCAGAACGTCCACCAGGCGGATGTCATATCTTGAACCCAGGGCCCGAGATCCGCGGACGCGCGCCGCCGGCGGCGCTCGCGTTTGGGGCGGCGGGGGGCCGTCCTCGATCCGCCGCGAACGGCCTGCTCATCGGCACCCGCCCCCTTTTTCCATCGAGGAGATGACCTCGCCCACGGGGGCGAAGCGGAACTCGCCGAGGAGCCGGGAGAGCTTCGCGGCGTTTCCGCGGATGCCGCCGTAGTGCCGCCAGCGCGCGACACGCGGGAGCGGCACGTCCGGAAGATCCGGGTCGAACTCCCACGGGTGGGCGAAGACCCCGGCCGGCTTTCCGGCCCGGTGGGCCTCTCGCACGGCCGACCGCGTCCAGGCGTAGGGGAGGAGCCTGAGGTAACCCCCCCCGGCCGCCGGGAGCGTCATCCCGGCCAGCCGCCTCGTGAACCCCGGATACTCCCAGAGCCGCCTCCCATCCCGGTCTATGGCGACGTACGGGAATCGCGGCGAGGACGGGATGCCGTACCGGTCGTGCCGGATCGGGTAGATCGAGGCGTCGTACCGGAAACCCTGTTCCCAGAGCGTCTCCAGCGCCCAGCGCGTGGATGCCGTGACGGAGAAGGTGGGCGCCCTGTACCCCGTCACGCGCGCCCCGGCGGCGCGCTCGAGCAGGGCGCGCGCCAGCGCGACGTCCCGCGAGAACTCATCCCTGGACTGCCTCGTGATCATGGTGTGGTCGAATCCATGGCAGGCGATCTCGTGCCCGGCCTCCGCAATCGCCCTGACGAGAGCCCCGTGCCGCTCCGCGACCCAGCCGAGTATGAAAAACGTCGCCCTGGCGCCGCGCCCGTCGAGGATCCCCAGGACGCGCTCCGCCTGCCCCTCGCACCGGCTCTCCATCCGGTCCCAGAGCCGGGGATGGACGAGCCGCGAGAAGACCTCGGCCTGGAACCACTCCTCGAGGTCGAAGCTCAAAGCGTTTACGATGTCGGGTCGGTTCATCGTGAGCACCGGCGCCGGGAAGGGCGGGGGGATGCGCGGCCGGGGGCCCCCGCCGCGTCCGCCTATTTCTTCTCCGCCACCGCGAAGTGGAGCTTCCCCACGCGCGACAGGCGCACCGGCCCCCATCCGGTTTCAAGAAGGGCCCTGTCGACCGCGCCCCGCGAGTAGAAGCGGACCGGGCATCCCCTCAGCGCCAGGCGCGCCTTGCGGACCGGGGCCCGCCACGTCCAGAGGCGCGGAAAGGTCGCTATGAGTCTCCCCCCCGCTGCCGCCGCATCCGCCATCCGGCGGAGGTACGGCCGCGGGTCCGCGGTGTAGTCGAAGAAACCCACGGCGAGCGTCACGTCGTGGCCGCCGCCGAGCGGAATGGCGAGGAAGTCTCCCGCGATGAAACGGCAACGGTCGCCGCATCCGCGCTCCGCCGCGAGCCTGCGCGCGATATCCAGCATCCGCCCCGCCGTGTCCACGCCGGTGACGCGACCGCCGCGCTCCGCGAGGGCGATCGAGTAGCGGCCGCTCCCGCACCCCACGTCCAGGATGGCCGCGCCGGCGACGTCGCCGCACGCCCGCATCGCCTCGTCGAAGCGCTCGCTCATGTCACGGCGGAACTTCCGGTCCAGCCAGCGCGCGAACCGCCCCTTGGCGCCCGTGTAGATGGCGTCGAAGGTGGTCGCCTCCGCCTCGAAGAAATCCTTGACCCTGTCGGTCATGCCGTCCTCCGGCCGGTACGGCGAATGCCGGGGCTCAAACGTACGGGGGAACACCCGGCAACCGGCGCCATTCGGGTTTTGCCGTCCGCCATTCGGATCCCCTCATCCGCCACCGGTCAAAACGCGTACAGCAGGCAGCACCGGACGCATCCGGGGAAGATCCCGGCGGCGCGCAGCCGCTTCCGGAATGCGCGGGCGCGCGGGCCGTTCCACAGCTCCCCGAACGGGCGGTCGTTCAGGTTCCCGTACGAATAGTCGAGGCACGGTAGAACTTCCCCGCTCGGCATGATGAAGCCGCTCAGCCACACCGCCCGGCACGCGGCTCGGGTCACCGGCCGCGCGCGCTCCGTGTAGTAGCGCCGTATCTGCCGCTCGTCGAGCTCCGGGAGACATTTCACCGCAAGGCGCGCCCCCGTCCTGCGCGCCATCTCGAGCCCCCCCGCCACGAGCGCCGGGTCGATCATGTCGAGCTCGTGCACGTTCTGCTCCACCACCGGGCAGAAGTCGCCGCAGGCGCGGTTGTGCCGCTCCACGATCTCCCTGTCCCAGAACCAGAGGTGGGAGAAGAGGAGGCTATCCGCGCCGAACGCCTCCGCGATCCGCGGCATGGCGCCGAGGACCGCCGTGTTCCGGCTGTTTATGGTGCAGTTTATCCGGACCCTCGGCTTCGCGCGCCCGGCCTCCGCCTTCAGCCGCGCCACCTCGAGCGCACCCTCCAGCGCCCGCGCAAACGTCCCGCGGACGCCGCGGATCGAGTCGTGGACGTCCTCGGGGCCGTCCACGGAGATGACGATGCTGTCGAGACCGGACTCCACCAGCCCCTCGGCGTGCCGGGCGAGAAAAGTGCCGTTCGTCGTGAGCGTGCATACGAACCGCTTCGACTTCGCCAGGCGGATCATCTCCGTCGCCCGCGGATTCATGAGCGGCTCGCCCCCGCCGAACGACAGAACCGGCTTGAGGACTCCGAAGGAGCCGCACAATCTCTCCACGAGGCCGACGCCGAACTCGCCCCCGCGCTCCTCCCGCCTGGACCTGATGGACCCTATCTCCTCCCTTCCCCCGTAGAGGTCGCACATATGGCAGGCGAGGTTGCAGCGGTGTGTCAGCTCGAGGGTCAGGTGGACCGGCGGAAAGGCCCTTCCGTCCCGGAGGAGGAAATAGTCGAGCGGGAGGCGGGCGCGGAGCCTCGCCGCAGCCGCGCGTACGGCGTAGCCGGGGTCGTCGGCCAGGATGCGCAGATACCTCCTCGCCGCGTTCACCGCCCCCTCCCACCGAGCCCCTCCAGATAGAGGGCCTCCATCTCCGAAACCATGCGGCCGACAGTGAACCGCTCCAGGACCCGCCGCCTGCCCGCCTCCCCCATCGCCCCGCGCATCCGGGCGTCGCGGGCCAGGGCGGCCGCGACCTCGCCGGCGAGGACCGGCCCGGCGAAGCTGGTGCCGCTCCAGGCCGCGAAGCCGGCGACCGCAGGCGGTACAGCCGAGGGACCGAGCAGTTCCTCGATCGCCTTTGCCGCGTCGGTCCCGTTGAACCTGGCCGGATCGAAGCCGAGTTGCAGGTGGGGAGGGTCACGTCCATGGCGCCTTCTTCGAGGTCTCCTGTTCGGGGGTTTGGGGGATGCCCCACAGAGCGCCCGAACACGCACCGGATACAGCGCCGGGGAATTCATTCTGGAAACAAGCGGCGTGGATACTGCTTCCGGTACTCCTTTTTTTCGGCTTTGTGGAGACGGCGGCACGCGTACGCGAACATTGGGTTCCCCCGATGGCCGTGGACGCGGGCCAGGGTTTTGACCCGGCCAGCCTGCTTTTCACGCCCGCCGCCGACGGCTATTTGGAAACCAACCCCGACAAGCGGGTCTCATTCCAGTACCAGCGTTTTCTCCGCAAAAAGGCCCCTGGAACACTCCGCGTCTTCGCGCTTGGCGGTTCGTCCGTGAATTACCTGGACTACGAGTTCTCCCAACTCAAATTGGAATTGGAGCAGGCCCTCTCCGGCCGTTATCAGGCGGTCGAGATCATCAACTGCGGCGGCCTCTCCTACGGCAGCCACCGCCTGGTCCTCGTCGCCGGGGAGATCATCAACTACGCCCCCGACCTCGTCATGGTCTACTCCGGCCACAACGAGTTCGAGGAGCTGCAGCAGCTCCGCCTGTCCGGCGTGGAGGTCAGGCTCTCCGCGGAGAATGAAGGCGAATACGCCGAAACCGAACGCCGCCCCATCATTGGAACGAGTGATTCATCGGGCAG
>CALLYX010000182.1 GCA_937858775.1 uncultured bacterium
TCCTGCGCGGCGAGCGGCGCGCAGAGGCAGAGTAGGCCCGCGGCGGCGCGGAGCGCCGCGGCGATTCCGGGGGGCGAGGCCCTGCCCGCTGTTCCGTTGAAGGTTCGCATGGTCGTCGGTCCTTTGCTATCTCCGAAGCGAGCGCGCCGCAGTTCCCCAGCGCTGCTCCCCGGGGGCGCGCGCCGGCCTCCCGTGGCGCGGCTCGGCCCCGGGGCGCGCCTTTCCGCCCCGCCGCTGCGCCGCCTGGGGGCCCGCGGGCGGCCCCCCGGGCGGTTCGACCGCGGGGGGGCGGAGTTCGAGCGTCGACCGCTCGCCTTGCCGCTCGAACACCACGCTGTTCTTCGTGATCTCGACGATCCTCGCCCCGTCCGTGTCCGGGACGACGTCATTGATTCCGTAGAGGGAGGAGCGCGGTCCCTTGCCGCCCTGCTTGAAGTTGATGATCACCTTCATGTTCGGGTCGCCCGGCATGACCATGGTCCCGGTGATGCCCAGTTTCTCCTCGAGGGGCGGCAGCGGCACGGGCGTGGGCGGGGGCGGCGTCGGTTCCGGCGGTTTCGCGACGATATCCTTGTTCTTGAAGATATTGGCCTGCTCGATGACGGCGTAATGTTCGCGGGGGGGATGCCCTGGTTCCGCGGCCGCCGCGGCCACGCCGGCCTGCGCGCCCGCCGCCTTCCCGGCCCTCGGCCGGCGCGGCGGGGACGCGTATATGCCCCAGCACGCCCAGGCGAGGACCGCGAGCAGGCCCGCGTTGACGATATGAATGGGCTTCGGGGCGATCACCGCGCTCCCCCCTCCGGCGGGCCGGCGGCGGCGCCCCATCACGGGCGATCCCGCGCCGTGCCCTTCCGGCCCCTCCCTCCGCGCCGCCCGGGAATCCCCGGGCGGCCGGAGACGCATTATATCAAAAGCAAGCGGGCAATTCATGCGCGGCGAACGGCGCGCGCGCCGACTAATATAGCATATCGCGCCGCCGCATGAAGCGCGTTTCGAGGCGGGGCGGGCGGGGGCGGGTCAGCGTTTCTCCGCGCCGCCGGCCGCGCGGCGGCGGGCGAGAAGCGCCTCCAGGTTGCGCCGCGCGGGCCCGTTCCCCGGGTCTATGGCGAGCGCCTCCTCGTAGAGGGCGATGGCCGCCTCGTCGTCCCCCGCCTTCTGGCGCAGCAGCGCCAGGTTGAAACGCGGGGCGAAGTGGCCGGGCGAGAGGCGCCGCGCCTTCTCGTACTCGGCCGCCGCCCCCTCCGTCTCCCCGGCGCGCTCGAGGAGCACGCCCAGGTTCGAGTGGCGCTCCGCGGATGGGGAGAGCCGGAGGGCATTCTCGAGCTCCTCCCTGGCCCCGCGGAGGTCCCCGCGGGCCATGAGGGCGAGGCCGAGGGCCTCGCGGGCGTGCGGGTTCGAGGGGGCGATCCGGAGCGCCCCCGCCGCCTCGCGCACTGCGCCCTCCGCGTCGCCGAGCCCGCGGAGGATCCCCGAGAGGTTGGCGCGTGGCTCGGCGTAGGAGCGGCTCAGGGCGGAGGCCGCCGCGAACTCCTTCGCGGCGCCGGCCATGTCGCCCTCCTGCGCGGCGATGACGCCGAGGAAGTTGCGCGCCTCCGGGAGGTCGGCGCGGCGTTCGAGCGCCTCCCGGAACCGCGCGCGGGCGCACGCCCGCTCGCCGACGTTGAAGAAGAACTCCCCGGCGCGGAGCTCCGCGAGCGGGAACGCCCCCCTCGACGGGACGCCGGGAAGGGCGCACGACGCAAGGTCGAGGCGGGGGATCTCCGGGCGCCGCCCCGCCTTCAGGAAGACGACGCTTCGGTCGTCCGCGTAGGCCGGGCGCCACCGTGCGCTTTCCCAGAGCGGGCGGAGGATCGCCTTGACGTCGCGCGATGCGTGGGAGAAGAGGAGGGCGTCGACGCCGTACTCCTCCGCGAGGGAGTCGAGGGAGGCGGGATCCCCCATCGCGTCGAGGTAGCGCCTGAGGAGCCCCTCCCCGTAGACGAGATTTCGACCGTCGATGAAGACCGGGAAGGAGCGGCCCGGCCGCCCGGCGACGTAGCTCGCGATGTCGTAGTTGCAGAAGACCCTCCCCGGCGCCCGCGCGGCGGCGAGAAAGTCCATGGCGGCGTCTGGGTAGGCGATCGACGAGACGCCGACGCCGAAGCGCTTGAGGCTCCGCTGGCGGAAATAGAACTCGCCCGTCGCGGCGTCGCGGACGAGGAAGGCGAGGAAGGCGCAGAGGAGGGCGGCGTACGCGGCCCCGAGCGCGCGGGCTGCGCCGGGGGCGCGCGCACGGAACGCCTCCGCGGCCCGGCCGAGGTTGTACGCGAGGCCCGGCGCCGATAGGACGGCGAAGAGGGGGATATGGCGCCTCGATCTCAGCGAGAGGACGGCGAAGGCCGCGGCGACGGCGAGGTGCGCCGGCCGGGCGTTGCGCGCGTTTAGGGCGAACGAGACCGCCGTTATCGCCAGCATGATCCTGAAATAGAGGAACGAGGCGGGGGCGGGGAAGGCGGAGGAGGGCGGGAGCCAGGGGATCACGGTCTCGGCGTAGAGGCGCGTGCCGACCTGCCGCCACGGCTGGAGAAGGACCGCGGGGCCGTACGGGGTGGCGAGGCAGGCGAGCGCGCACGCCGCGAGGAGCGGCCCCGAGGCCCCGCCGCGCCCCCCCCCCTTCACCCTCGCGTCCGCCCAGTAGAGGAGGACGAGCGCGGGGCCGAGGAAGAACGACGGGTGGACATTCGCCCACAGGAGCTGGAGCGGCACGAGGAACCACGGGGCCCGCCCGGGGCGCCCGAGGGCGGAGACGAACGCCGCCGCGAGGAGGAGGGCGAAGAGCTGCGGCTTCATAAGGAAGCCGTCGCCGGCGGCGACGAGGGCGAGGGCGAGCACCCCGCAGGCGAGCGCCGGAGGGGCCGAGCGGCGGCAGCAGCGGTAGAGGACGGCGAAGATCGCGGCGACGAGGGCGAGGCGGAGAACGCTGAGGCCTTCCGCGCCCCCTGCGCGGTATGCGAGCCAGAGCGCCGCCTGCGCCAGCCAGTGCACGTCCACCCACGGCCGCCCCGCCGCGCTGTATGAGAAGACGTCGGCGCGCGGCACCCGCCCCGAGCGGCATATCCCCTCGCCGACGTCTTCTCATACAG
>CALLYX010000183.1 GCA_937858775.1 uncultured bacterium
CCCCCCTCCCAGCCCCGCGTAGCCCCTCACCCAGACGAACTCCGCGTACACGAATTCGTCCCACGCCCCCGCGCCGTATAAATACGCCGCGTAACCGCCGGCCGCAAGAACGAACCCCGCGGCCATCAGCGCGGCGTCCGCAGCCGCGCGGCGCGGGCCCCTCCTCGCGGCGAGAAACGCCATGCAGACGGGGAGGGCCGCGCCCATCGGGTACTTGAACAGGAAGCCGATCGCCGCGAGGAGGCCCGCACATAACGAGGCGGCGGGGGCTCGCGGACGGTCGGACGCGCGCAGCGTGAGAAGGAACGCGCCGGCGAGAGGCAGGTTGAGCAAGCCGTCCGGTTGGGCGGTGTTCCACCACCCGGCGGACGCGTATGCGAGGACGTAGAGCAGACCCGCCGCCGACGGGACCCCGGCCCCCCCGCACGTCCGCCCGGCGATCCGGTAGAGAAGCACGGCGGTCGCCGCCTGCCAGAGGAGGTCGAGGATTCGAATCGAGGCCATCGAATAGCCGAAGAGCAGTTCGGCGAGGGCGTAGACGTAGTATAGGGCGGGCGGCTTGGGGTCCCAGAAATCCCTGAACGGCACCCCGCCGCCGAGCACGGCGTGCCCCGCGTATCCGAATATCCCCTGATCCCTCCCGTAAGGGTAGATCAGCGTCGGAAGAAGCAAGACGCAAGAGATGAGAAAGAGAAATGCCGGGACGACCGCCGGGTGCCGCGTCTTGCTTTCCATAGGGAGACCGAGTCCAGCCGGCCGCGGCATCCCAAGGGGCAGAAGGCCGCCGCGGGGAAACGGGGCGCACGCTTTCAGGCGGCCCTTTCCACGCACATGATACCATCGCACGTTCAGCGCGGCATGCGCGAAATGCGGCGCGCCCTTGCGATGAACACCGCGCAGGCGCACGCCGCCGCGGCGCTCGTCAAGGCCCCGCGCCTGAACGAGCGCGGGGCATAGACGAAGCGGACCTCGTGGATCCCTTCCTCGAGATGGATCGCCCTGAAGGCGTAGTTCGCCCGGAGGATCCGAGTCTCCCTCCCGTCGGCGTACGCCCTCCAGCCGGGATAGTATGCGTCGCTCACGACTAGGTATCCCGGGCTCGCGAGCGTCGCCCGAAGGCGCAATTCGTTCGGCCCCTCGGCGACGATCTCCGCGTCCTCCGGGGGGGCGCCCGGGGGCGGGGGCGACGCGGCGGCGGACGGGTCTGCGTCGAGGACAACCTCGCCGCGGACATCCGCCCCGCGCCCGCGGAGGGCGGCGAGCGCCGCGGCCGGATCTGGAATGACGCGCGACCGGTGGACGACGAACGCCCTCGGCACGACGGGGTCGCGGCGGTAGACCGTCGCGCGCCCGTCCGTGAAGACAGGGCTGAACCGGGGGGCGGCGCAGCGCGCACCCGCGGGGAGGATGACGACGCCAAGGTTGAGGGCCTCGATCATCGGCGCCACCGCCCCGACCGCGAACGCGACCGCCCACCAGGCCGGGCACACCATCTTCGAGGCGTCGGTCAGCTTCGTCGCTGCCGAAGACGGCATTTCGCACCAGGAACCGATGCCCGAAGTGCCGGAACCGGAAGCGTGCGAAGAGTGGTGGAAGTCCATCGCCATGCCGCGCATGGCCGTCACTGATAACCCCATGGCCCAGCGCATGAGTCGCCGCTGGAACAACCCCATCGACCTGCGCGCGGCGACAAAGCCCACCCGCGAAAACGATGGCACCAGCCGCCTGCCGCAGCGCATGGTCTGGGGCCGAATGACGG
>CALLYX010000184.1 GCA_937858775.1 uncultured bacterium
CTTCGACGTCAAGCCCTACGGCCTCCTCACCGGCCATCCGGCGCGCGCCGGGCGCTTGCCGCCCTGGCTGCGCGAGGCGGTCGCGCCGGAGGCGCGGGCGAAGCGCAACGTCTATCGCAAGGACGTGACCGAGACGGCCGTCGAGCGCCTCTGGGAGGTGCACCGGTACGCCCTCGAGCCCCTGCGGAGCGCGGACCGTCTCGGCGCCGTCGACCCCGGCCGCGAATCCCAGGAGGTACGAGGCGTCCGCGCCCGCGACAAGGCGCGGGGCGGCGCGGAGAGGCGCGAGGCGGATCCTGCCCCGGAGTTTCCGCTGGATCTCGATCGCCCCCGCGGGGGTCGGGTTCCACCTATGGAGTGTCCGGTATTTCATTTGTCATCGCCCCCGCGCGCCTCTATAATGATACATGAAAAGCGGCGGAGGCGCCCGCCGCTCTCCGGCGCGGCCCCTTCGCGGGGCCGGGGCCGAGCCGGTTTTTCGTGGGGCCCCTCCGGCGGCGGGGTGACGGCGTCCGTGAACCCGCGGATCTTTTTCGCGGTCCCTCTTGATTTCCTGCTGGCGCACGAGGACCTGGCCCGCCGCGAGCGGGTGAACGCCGAGGTCTTCGCCGACGGGGACGCCCTCGAGATGCTCGACGACGGGATGGTCTCGGCCGCGCGCGCCCTTCTCGACGCGGCGGGTGCGCGGCGGCGCGTGCACGGCCCGATATCGGAGATCGCCCTCGGCGCCTTCGACCCCAGGATTCGGGAAGTCTCGCTTTTCAGATGCCGCCAGTCGCTCCGGCTCGCGGCCGCCCTCGGCGCGGAGGCGGTGGTTATCCACTCCGGGTTCGATATCCTGAACAAGAGGGACCGGGAGGAGCGGTATTTCGAGGCCTTCTCCGCATCGCTGCGCGCCATCGCCGCGGAGGCCGCGCGGACCGGGCTCAGGCTGCTCGTGGAGAACACGTTCGAACCGTCTCCCGCACCTATCCTCGGCGCCCTCGAGTCTGCGGGGGCGCCGAACACCGGCCTTGTCTTCGACGTCGCACATCACCGCCTCTACGGGCGGACGCCGCTCGACGAGTGGCTCTCCCTTTGCGCCGGCCTGATCGAGGAGGTCCACGTCACGGACAACGACGGCGACTGGGATTACCACCTTGCCCCGGGGAAGGGGGGGATCGACCTGGCGGGGTTCTTCGACGCCATGGCGCGCCTCTCCCTGAGGCCGGTCATCACGTTCGAACCCCGGGACCTGGAGGCGTTCGCCGAGACGACGGCGTTCATACGGGCCCACCCGGCCTATTTCGCGTGAGGCGGCCCCGTGCGGCCGCCCGGCGCGGCGAAAGGAGGAGGCGTATGTCGAAGACTTACAAGATCATAGAGGTCCTGGGGACGTCCCCGGACGGCTTCGCAGAAGCCGCCAGGAACGCGGTGGAGGAGGCGGGGAGGAGCATCAAGGCGATGGGGTGGTTCGAGGTCGACAGGCTGGGCGGCCGCATCGACAAGGGGACGGTGAGCGAGTACCAGGCGAAGGTGAAGATCGGGTTCAGGCTCCTGAGCCCGGAGGAGCTGAGGAACGCCTGATCGGGGGCGGAAACAGGGGCCGCGCGGGAGCCGGTCCGCCCCCGCGCGGCCCCCGCGCCATCCCGCCCCTTCCGGGCGCGCCTCACTCCCTCCCCAGGTACGCCCCGGTGCGCGTGTCCACCCTGACCATCTCCCCCTCCTTGATGAAGAGCGGCACGTTCAACTCGTACCCCGTCTCCAGCGTCGCAGGTTTCTGGAGATTGGTCACCGAGTCGCCCTTGAAGCCGGGCGGGGTGGAGACGACCTTCAGCGCGACGCTCGTGGGGAGCTCTATCTCGATCGGCTCATCGCCGTGGAAGAGCCCCTCGACCTCGTCCCCCTCCTTCATGAAGCGGGCGGCATCGCCGACGACGGCGGCGGGGAGCGTGAGGGTATCGAAGTCGTCGAGGATCATGAAGTTGAAACTATCCCCGTCGCGGTACTGGTACTGGAGCTTCCGGTTTTCGAGCTCCACCACCTCCACCGACTCCGATGTCCTGAAACGGGCCTGCGTTGATGCGCCGGTCTTGACGTTCCGCATCGTCACCTGCACGTAGGCGCGCCAATTCCCGGGGGTGACGTGCTGGTACTCGGTGATGAGATGCGGCGCCCCCTGGTACATGATCGCCATCCCCTTCCTGAGATCGACTGCGTTCGCCATTACCCCGTTCCCTCCTCATCCGCGGCGGCCGGGCGGGCCCCCCCGCCCGGCCGCCTCATTTCGTCTCCCCAAGCGTGTCGAGATACGGCGCCGCCTTCTGCAGCGCCTTGAACGCCGCGTCCTTCTTCCCCGCCTTGTCGTAGAGCCTGCCGAGCCTGTACTGGACATCCGCGGCGTCGGGGAGGAGATCCACGACCTGCGAATATTCGGCGATTGCGTCGTCGAACTTTCCCTGCGCCTCGTAGATCTCGCCGAGGGCGTAGTGCGCGTTGGCGTTTCCGGGGCTCACCCGGGCCGCCCGCCTCAACGCCGTCACCGCGCGGTCGTGGTCGTTCAGTTTCCGATACGCGTATCCCAGGAAGAGCAGGGTCGTCGGGTTGTCCTTCTCAAGCTCCAGGGATCGCGTCAGGTCCCTCAGGGCGTCCCCGTACCTGTTCAGCGAGAAGAACGCGCGCCCGCGGTGGCGGAGGGCGACTGCCGACCGCTTGTCGAGCTCCGCGGCCTTCGTGAATTCGTTCGCGGCCGCCTTGAAGTTCTTTCCCTCCGCGTAGGAGACGCCGAGGGCGAGGTGCCCCTCGAAATAGAGCGGATCGAGGGCCACCGCCTTGCGCAGGGCCTTGACGCTCCGCCCGTTGTCCCCCCTCTGGGCGTACATGCGCCCTAGGGCGTAATACCCCTTCGGGTTCTTCGGCTGGATGCGGACGGCCTTCCGGAGGGACGACTCCGCCTCCCTCCACTGCCCCGCGGCGCTGCAGGCGTATCCGAGGCCGAGGCATCCGTCGAAGAAGTCGCCCTTCAGGGCGACGGATTTCCGGAAGTGCTCGAT
>CALLYX010000185.1 GCA_937858775.1 uncultured bacterium
CATCTATATCGTCTGGGGATCGAGCTACCTCGTAACCTCCGTCGGCGTACATCACCTGCCGCCGTTCCTGTTCGCGGGCATCCGCTTCATGATCGCCGGCATCGCGCTCGCCGTCGTCGCGCGCGCACGCGGTGAGCGCATCGCAGTCGGAGCGACCGACGTGAAGCAGCTCTTCGTGATGGCGCTGCTCCTGATCGCGGTGTCGAACGGCTTCAACGTGTGGGCGCTGCAGTGGGTGCCGTCGAGCCAGGCTGCGCTGCTCAATGTCACCTCGTCGTTCTGGATCGCGATCTTCGGCCTCCATGGTGTGCGCGGCCAGCCCATCGACCGGCGCACCGGCATCGGTCTCGCGCTCGGTTTCTTCGGCACCGTCGCGATCGTCTGGCCGCGGGAAGGCTTTTCCACGGCACACTTCGTACCGCAACTGGGCATCCTCGTCGGCTGCCTGGGGTGGGCCGCGGGCACGATCTATTTCCGCAACGCGCAGAAGGCGCTCGATATACTCGGCGGGATGGCGCGCCGTGTTCTTGAATATGAGGGCCTTCGGGTGGTCGTAGACGGTGAAGCTCTCGTCGGCCCAGTCGTCGTTGAAGACGACGCCGGCCAGCCGCGGGTAAGAGGCGAAGGACTTGACGAGCGTGTAACCGAGCCGCCCCTCGAAGAGAAGCCGGTAGTAGTTGGCGCTCAACGGGTAGCGGTCCGGGACGCGCAGGATCGATCCGTAGATCCGCTTCGTCGGGAGGGCGATGTAATCCCCGGCAGCGAGCTGGCCCGCCAGGATACGGGCCTTGCCGCGGTCGTCGGGGCGGTATATGTCGAGGGCGGTCAGGGTGTAGCGGTGGGCGCCCGGGTCGCCGACGGCCGTGCGCGTTGGGATGACGCAGAACTCCCACGTCTCGCCGAGGATATGGGAGCCGGGGGGGGCGTTCCGGTAGAGCCAGTTCGACGCCGCGACGCGGGTATCCTCGCTCCGGTAGATATTGAGGTACGCGACCGAATAGAAGAGCGAGAAGGCGACGGCCGCCCCGGCCGCGAAGACGAGGGCGAACCGCCCCCGGCGGCCGCGGGCCCCTTCTATGGCCATACAGATCCCCCCCGCGCCCAGGACGCAGAGGAACGGGATGAGGGGCGAGATGTAGCGGAGGAACTTCACCTTGAACGAGATGGTGGCCGCCGCCACGGGCAGGAACCATGCCAGGATGAGGAGTATCCCGCGGTCGGGGCGGCGGAAGGCGCGCGCCGCCGCCAGGCCCGTCCCGGCGAGGAGGACGATCCCCGCCGGCACCCCGAGGCAGTACGCCAGGAGGTTCTTCAACTGGTAGAGGCCCCGGATGGTGTGCTCGTACTGGAGGGTCCACGGCGGGGCCCACTTCCCCATGACCATGTTCCGCTGCTCGACGAGCTGGCGCATGAACTCCGCGTGGTCCCGGAAGTAGTACGGCTCCGCGGCCGCGAAGACCGCCAGGACCACCGCCCCCGCGGCGAGGAGCTTCCCCCACTGCCGCGGCGAGGCGAATCCCCCGCGGCGCGAGCAGAAGGCGCCGTGGGCGAAGAGAAGAGGAAGGAGGACCGGGAGGGCCGTCGCCTTCGTGGCCAGGGCGAGGCCGGCCATGGCGGCGGCTGAGGCGTAGTGGCGGAACCTCCCGCCCTCCATCATGCGCGCCGAGAAATAGACCGAGGCGGTGACAAGGCTCCCCAGCATCACGTCGACCGTGAGCAGGTGCGAGAGCTGGATCTGGAGGACGGCGAAGGCGAAGAACAGCGCCGCGAGGCAGCCCGCGCGCCTTGAGAAGACCCGCGCGCCCAGGAGATAGACGAAGAGGATGGCGAGCGTGTCGAAGAACGCCGAGAGGGCGCGCCCGACCGGGAACAGGTCCCGGCGGAGGATGTCGCGGGCGGCGCGCATCAGGAAGATGGGCAGCGAGCCGTAGGCGAAGAAGTGCGGGTTGTGAGCGTCGAGGCGGTCGAGGAGCGTCACGCGCTCCCCGCGGGCCGCCTTGGCGGCGAGCGAGGCGGTCTGGCGGTCGATGTCGCCTATCGCGTACGAGATGCGCGCCTCGTCCGGATGGAAAAGGCCCGGCCTCCCCCAGTCGAGGCGGTAGAACCGGAACGAGCCCCCCAGGGCGAGGGCCGCCAGAAGGACCGCCAGGTGGCGCTTCACCGTTTCATGCCCCTCCCGGCCGGCGCGGCTGGGCCGTATCCCCCCCTCAGGCCGTTCAAGCGGATCCTCAAGACGTCGAGGAACATCCGCGCCGAGTCCCTCACGATGCTCACGCGGCTGCTCGGCGAATTGTACCACGTCACGGGGACCTCCGCGACCCGGTAGCCCCTCCTGCGGGCCAGGTAAAGCGCCTCCACGTCGAACGAGAAGCGCTCGACGCGCTGCAGGCGGAATATGTCGCGGGCGGCGGGCGCCCTGAACAGCTTGAAGCCGCACTGCGTGTCCCGGAAACCGCGCAGGACGAGGAGCCGGACGAGCTTGTTGAACGTCTTGCCCATCGCCTCTCGGTACCACGGCTGGTGGACCCGGACATCCGATCCCTTCATCGCGCGGGAACCGATGGCGATGTCGCACCCGCCTTCGAGGAGGGCCGCGAAGAGCCTCTCGACGTCCTCTATCGGCGTCGAGAGGTCGGCGTCGGAGAAGAGGATGAACTCGCCGCGGGACTCCTCCACGCCGCGGCGCACGGAAAACCCCTTCCCCCGGTTCCGCACGTTCGCGACGACCCGGACCGCCCCCCCCGCCGCGGCGGCCGCGCGCCGCGCGGCCCCCGCCGTGTCGTCCGAGGAGCCGTCGTCCACCACGATCACCTCGAACGGCTCCCGGCGCCCGTGGAGATAGTCGAGGACGCGGGCGAGCGTCCCCACCAGGCGCGCCTCCTCGTTGAAGGCCGGTATCACCACCGAGAGGCGCGGCGCGGTCGCGCTCATGCGGGCGGGGCCTCTCCGGGCACCCGGTAGATCAGGACGCCCCGACCCCGGTAGACGAGGGGGAAGGAACCGGCGAAGGCGTCGAGTCCCTCGGCCGAGTATCTCTTCCTCTCGAGCGTCCCCACGTAGACGTACTCGACCCCGTAGGCGCGCAGCAACGGCATGATATCCCGCTTCCGAGTCGCGTTGTAGATGCGGGCGATCGCCTCCGTGCGCTCCGTGATCGTCTTCCAGCTCCAGTCGCGCCAGAGCGATTCCTGGTTCCCCCAGCCGAGCACCGTCGGACGGCCGGTGAAGGTCGAGACCCGCCCGTGGAAGCTGTACGGCTCTCCGGTCGCCTCCAGGACGACGGCGGAAGGGGGCAACCAGCCGCGCACCCACCCCAGGGCCCGGTACTCCGCCGGATGCTGCCGCCGGATGTACGCCGCCCCGTCGAGGGTGGGGAGATATGGGACCGGCCCGCGGGCGCCCCACCGGAACCCGTGGCAGCGGTGCCATGCGCCCAGAACCGGGTAGATGAGCGAAGGGGCCACGAGCAGCGCCAGGACGGCGTAGGGATTGGTCGGTGTACGAGCGCCCTTCGAGGCGATCTTGGTGGACCACAATGCCTCGTCGTACACGGGCAAGAGCCACTCGTCCGGCCCCAGAGCTATGGGCTTGTTCCTTGTCATCCATCCCTCATGATCACATATCAAACGAGGCCACGTATCTTCAGAGTACACCGGACTGAGCTGGGG
>CALLYX010000186.1 GCA_937858775.1 uncultured bacterium
ACTCGGCGAGAAGCGCCCCGGCGCGCGGCAGGTCGCCGCGACCGACCGGCGCGCAGGTGAGGCCTGGCCGCGGCGATACCGGCTCGCGCCCCGCGGGGTCGTCCCCTTGGGAGTAGAGGGCGAGGAGGAGCAGTTCGTGGCCGTCGGCGAGCAGGGGGCGCGCGAGCTGCCATGTCCTCCCCCCCGGGGCGGAGAAGCGGCGCATCTTCTCGAACGGCAGGGGGCCCGCGCCGACGAGGAGAATCCTGCTCATGCGCCGGTCCTCGGGATCGCGTTCTTGATCCGCGCGCAGAAGAGAAGGGCGCGGAGGAGCGGCGACCGCTTCAGGCGCCGGAGCTCCCCGAGTCTATCGGCGATCTCCTCCCGATCGAGGAGTTCCGGGAGGACGGTGAGGTCGCCCATCGTGAGCGGCCTCCCGGTCCGGCTCGGCGCCCGGGCCCAACGGCGGAGCGGTTCCATCGCCCCGCCCGGCGCGCCCGGCGCGGGGATATGGAAGACGATATCAATGCCCGCGTTCCGGGCGCACAGGCGCCCCTGCGCCGCCAGCTCGCCTATCAGCATCAAGCGATCCTCCTCGGACGGGGCCGAGAAGAGATCGGCGCCCGCCAGAACGGGCCGGCGGGCCGTCCGCCATTCGCCGATCGCGGCGCCGCACGTCCCGGCCGGGGGCCATCCTTCGAGATCCGCCCAGAGGGGGAGGCCGGGAAGGGATGAGAGTGCGGCGGACGCCGCGCGGGGGCCTACCCCGACCGCCGCCCCCGGACGGAATCGCGCGGCGGCCTCCTGAAGACCGCCGTCCGTCCCCCCCTCCCAGCGCCTTCGGACGGCGGCCGAGAGGACGGCGTGGCCGTCGGAGGCGAGGGTGTCCGCAAACTGCCTGGCGCGGGCGTTCGTGGACGCGGCGTCCGAGCCGGGCGCCGGCTGCTCGCCGAGAATCAGGATGCGGGTCATCGCGGCGTCCTTTATGGCCGTTGCGCGGTTTCCGGAAAGGGTATATTATGAGCGATTATATACCGAATTAACCGGCCGGGTCATTTCCATTTCCACGCCGCCTTCCCGGCGCCGCGGGGGTGGAAAGGCCCGCACGGCCGGCCTCCCTGTCGCGCCGGGGCCCCGGACAGGACGGGGGGATCTCGGTGCGGCGGGCGGCGATGCCAGGCGGACCATCCGGGTACATCAGCGTCGCGAGGAATTTTCTCTCGTACTACACGGGGGCGGTCGCCCCGCTGCCGATCGGCTACTTCACCATCGGCATCACGCACCGCTGCGGTCTCCGCTGCAGGATGTGCAATATCTGGAGGCGCCCCGGGGAGGAAGGGGCGGAGCTGGGGTGCGGGACGTGGATCCGGCGCCTGGAGAAGACGCGCCTCCTCGGCCGTCGCGGGCACGTCTCCATCACGGGGGGCGAGCCGTTCCTCAAGCCCGGTTTCGGCGGTTTTCTCCGCGACCTGCTGCGCCTCCCGCGCGTCGGCTCGGTCTCCATCGCCACGGGCGGGACGTTGACGGAGCGGATCGCCGCGGACGTCAGGGGCGCCATGGAGGGCCCGGGCGGCGGGGGGAGGCTGTGCGTCTCCATCTCCCTGGACGCCGCCGGGGATCTCCACGACGAGATCAGGGGGCGGAAAGGGGTCTTCGCCGCCGTCGAGCGGACTATCGACGCCCTCGGCGGCCTCTCCCGGGAGTTCCCCGGCCTGAGCATGCTCGCCTGCTGCACGCTCCAGCCGCTGAATATAGACCGGATCGAGGGGCTCGAGGAGTTTTGCCGGGGGAAGTCCCTCCCGTGCCACTTCTCCATCATCCAGCAGGCCCCGAATCTGTTCAATCTCGACAGCGACTACAGCGCGAAGGCGTTCACCGGCGCGCAGAGGCGGCGGGTGAGGGAGATCGCAGGCTTCCCGGGCATCGACCGCTGGTTCGATCCGGCGGGGAAGCGCCCGCTGCGCTGCTTCGCCGGCTACTCCTCGATCTACATCAATCCCTCGGGCGGCGTCTATCCGTGCGTCACCATGGCGGGTATGGAGGAGTTCCTTATGGGCTCCATCGCCGATGTCGAGATCGACGACGTCTGGTCCTCGCCTCGAGCCTGGAAGGCGAGGAGGGCGGTCAAGCGGTGCGGCTACACGAGCTGCTGGTCCGGCTGCGAGCTCGACGCCACCCTCTGCCAGTGGGGGCCGGTGAACCGGCTCGTGCGCAGGGCCACGATGGGCTGGGTCGACCCCTACCGGATCCTCAAACTGGTGTAGGCCCCATGAAGATACTCGTCCTATCCAACCTCTATCCCCCCCATCAGATGGGCGGATACGAGCGGCGGTGCGCCATCGTCGTGGAAGGACTGCGGCGGAAGGGGCACGACGTGCGCGTGCTCACCAGCTCGCGCGGCTGCCGCGGGCGGACCGTCGAGGGGGATGTCCACCGGGCGCTCGGCTTCTTTCCGGGCGGCGGGCCGTGGGGCCTGCCCCTCGGGGGGCGTCTCCGCCTCGAGCTCCGGGACAACGCCTATCTCCGCCGGCTTCTCGCCCGTTTCCGCCCGGATGTCGTGCACGTCTGGCAGGGGCTGAACATCGCGCCGTCACTCATCGCGGCGGTGCGCCGATCCGGGGTCCCCGTCCTCTTCGACATATCGGATTACTGGATCCAGCTCTACAACCGAGGGCCGATCCCCCCGGACGCGTGGGTCGAGTTCTGGAAGAGGGACGCCCGGCGCCTTTTTCTCCGCCTGCCGAAGCGCCTGGCGCGCCGCGCGCTCTCGTCGAGAATCGCCCTCGGGCACGAGCCGATCGCGCCGGGGAGATGTTACTTCACCAGCCGGGCACTAAGGGACGAATACGCGGCCGCCGGACACATCGTCGAGGACGCGCCCGTCATCCACTGCGGCATCGAGGCGGGCGGCTTTGCGCCGCGGGAGGAGAGGAGGCGCGGCGGCCCCTTCCGCCTCCTCTGCCTCGGCAGGATGATTCCGGAGAAGGGGCTCCACACGGCCGTGGAGGCCGCCGGAATCCTCCGCCGGCGCGGGCTGGACGTCACGCTCGACCTGTACGGCTTCGAGACCGACCCCGGTTACGCCGGGCGCCTCAGGAGACAGGCCGCCGCGCTCGGCGTCGGCGGGGCCGTCCGCTTCATGGGCTTCGCGCCGGAGGGCGAGATGGCCGGGATCTTCCGGCGGCACGACGCATTCCTTTTCCCGTCCGAGTGGAAGGAGCCTTTCGCCGTGGCGCCGCTCGAGGCGTTCGCCGCCGGCCTTCCGGTCGTCGGGACGGCGATGGGGGGAAGCGCGGAGTTGTTCGCGGACGGGGAGAACAGCCTTGTCTTCCCCGCCGGCGACGCCGCGGCGCTGGCGGAGGCGGTCGAGAGGCTCATGCGGGAACCCGGCCTGGCGGAACGGCTCGCGCGCGCGGCGCGCGCCCTGGTCGAGCGGGCCTTCACCGTGCGCGGCATGGTCGACCGGATAGAGGAGGCCCTCGCGGGGGCCGCGGGGGGGCGCGCCGCATGATGGAGGTCGCCTATCTCTGCGAGAAGCACGCCCACCACGCCGCGCATCACCCCCTCTACCGGACGGCGGCCGCGCTCGGGACCGGCAACATCGAGCGGCGGATCAGCTACGCCCCGCCGTCCGCGCCCGTCCGCTGGCTCAACCGCCGGCTCTACCTCCTCTCGGGGCTGTACCAGTACACGGTCTTCAACCTCCGGGACGAACTCCTTGCCGCCGCCTCGATCCTCCTCCTCCCCCCCCGCATCTACCACGTCGTCTTCGGCGACGACTGCTACCGCTACCTCGGCCACCTAAACGGGGTTCGCGGCTCGAGGGTTGTCGCCTCGTTCCACCAGCCGCCCGCGGTCTTCGACCGGATCGCCGGTTGCACCAATCATGTGCGGAGATTGAGCGCGGTCCATGTCGTCGCGGGCAACCAGATTCCGCGTTTCGAGCGCATCGTGCCCAGGGAGAGGATATTCCTGATTCCGCACCCCATCGACGCCGGCTTCTTTTCCCCGGGGGAGGGGGCGAAAGCGCCCGGCCGGACGTGCATCTTCGTGGGGCAGTGGCTCAGGGATTTCGACATGATGCGGCGGGTGATCGCCTCCGTCGGCGCGCGCGACCGGGGCGTGCGCTTCGTGATCGTCACCTTTCCGTCCCGCTTCCGGCATTTCGAGGGGCTCGGCAACGTCGTCCTGAAGAGCGGCGTGCCGGACGAGGAGCTGCGAGCCCTCTATCGCGGGGCCGACCTCCTCGTCCTGCCGCTCGAGGATTGCACGTTCAACAACGCCCTTCTCGAGGCGATGGCGTGCGGGCTTCCCGCCGTTGTCACCGACATCGGGGGCGTCCGCGACTACACCGACCCCTCCTGCGCCGTCCTGGCGGCGAAGGGGGGCGGGCCCGGCGAGATGGCGGAGGCGGTCCTCGCCCTCCTCGACGACGACCGACGCCGCTCCGAGATGGGCCGGCGGGCGCGGGAGAGGGCGCTCCTCTTCCACTGGGAGGCGGTCGCCCCGAGGTTCATGGAGATGTACCGTGCGATATCGGAATAGCGCCCCCGGTGCGGAGGGGGGATGAGCGATGCGTATACTCTCGATCAC
>CALLYX010000187.1 GCA_937858775.1 uncultured bacterium
GCGCTGGGCTGGGCAGTAGAGGCCGCCGGTGCAGCGCGCCACCGCCTCGTCGGGCAGGCGCTGGATGACCGAGCCGCACACCGGGCAGGTCATCGGCATATCGAACGGAACCTCGCTGCCGTTGCGCTTCTCCTTCACAACGGCGACCACTTCCGGGATGACGTCGCCGGCGCGCTGTATCAATACCGTGTCGCCGACCCTGACGTCCTTCCGATCCACCTCGTCCTGGTTGTGGAGGGTGGCGCGCCTGACCTCCACCCCTCCCACCCGCACCGGCTCCATGACCGCCACCGGCGTGAGCACGCCCGTCCTGCCCACCCGGGCGACGATCTCTATAACGCGCGTCGTCTCCCGGCGCGGGGGGAACTTGTATGCAATGGCCCACCGCGGGCTGCGGCTGACCTCGCCCAGCTCCCGCTGGAGCGCGTAGCTGTCCACCTTGATCACAACGCCGTCGATCTCGTACGGGAGCGCATCCCTCAACGCCTGCATCTCCCGATGGCGGGCGATCGCCTCCTCTATGCCGGAGCACCGCCTGGCGTGGCGGTCGACCCGAAGCCCCCATAGGGGGAGCCGCTGCAGGAACTCCCACTGTCCCCCCGGGCGCCACCCCTCGATCCGGCCGGGGGCGTACAGGAATATCTTCAGCGGGCGGGAGGCCGTGATCCCGGGATCCAGCTGGCGCAGGGAGCCGGCTGCGGCGTTCCGCGGGTTGGCGAAAGGCGGCTCGCCAGCGTTCTCGCGCTCGCGGTTGAGGCGGTTGAAATCGGCGAGGTCCATGTAGACCTCGCCGCGCGCCTCGAGCCGCCGGGGCGGCGCGGCCTCGTCCCCCCGCAGGCGCATGGGGAGGCCGTGGATGGTCCGCAGGTTGGCGGTCACGTCCTCGCCGGTGACGCCGTCCCCCCTCGTCGATCCGCCCGCGAACACCCCGTCCTCGTACACCAGCTCCACGCCCAGCCCGTCGAACTTCGGCTCGGCGACATAGTCGATCCGCTCCCCGGGCGGCCTCCCGAGGAAACGCTTTATCCTCCGGTCGAACTCCAGCGCCTCCTCGTCGTCGACCGCGTTGCCGAGACTGAGCATCGGGACGCCGTGCCTCACGGGGGTGAACTCCTCGCGCGGGGCGGCCCCTACGCGCTGCGTGGGCGAGTCGGGGGAGCGGAGGTCGGGAAACCCGGCCTCGAGCGAGGCGAGGTCGCGCATGAGGGAGTCGTACCGGGCGTCGGATATCTCCGGGTCGTCGAGGACGTAGTAGCGCCAGTTATGGTGTTCGATCTCGCGCGTGAGGCGCTCGATTTCGCGCCTGGCCCGTGCCTTGTCCATGCGCCCTCCCCCGATCCCGGCGGCGGCCGCGCCCTAGCGCCGGCGCCCCTCGATCATGGCAAGCGTGAACGCCGCCCCGGCGCAGTTCGCCATGAAGTCGAGCGCGCTGCACTCCCGGTGCGGCAGCAGCCCCTGCAGAAGCTCGATCGCTCCGCCGTAGGCGGCCGCGACGACCGCGGTCAACATGGTCGCGCGGCGGATGACCGTCATCCTTGAGGAGTGCCTGAACGCCCCGTGCAGCAGGAGGGCGAAAAAGGCGTACTCGATGAAATGCAGCGCCTTGTCCGCCTGGGGAAAGAGGCCGGCGACGGCGGGCGGGGTGCTCGCGCACGCGGCGTACAGCATCACCGCCGCCCAGAGGAGCGCCCCCAAGGCGTAGGGCCGGGCCATTTCAACGCCCCGCCTCGAGGCGCATCGCGAGGAACTCGGGCAGCCCCGCGTCTATGATCTTCTTCTGCGCGGAGCGGTAGTCGTACTCCACGCGCCTGATCTCCACCGTCCGCCCGCCGCTGTCGAACAGGCCGTAACTCGCCCGCGGATCGCCGTCCCGCGGCTGCCCCACGCTCCCGACGTTCACGATATATCGAGCGGGGGGCGCGAGGGGCGCGGATAGCTCGGGCAGGTCCGCGATCGAGCCGTCCTCCTCCTTCTTGAAGATGATCGGCACGTGGGAGTGGCCTATGA
>CALLYX010000188.1 GCA_937858775.1 uncultured bacterium
CGGTGATTTCATCTATGGCGCGCTCTTCGGGGCCGAGCTGCGCAAGGACGGCCTCCTCCTCCGGCGTGAGCCGGGGGCGGGGAGGGGCTGGGCCGCCGGCAGCCGCCGCCGGCGCGCGCGGGGGGAAAAGGTAGGGCAGCTCGGCGCAGATATCCTCGACCGATTCGACGAGGCGCGCCCCGTCCTTGAGCAGCGCGTGCGTCCCCCGGGAGGTGATGGAGTCGACGCGCCCTGGGAGTGCGAACACGAGGCGCCCCTGCTCCAGGGCCTGGGCGGCGGTGATGAGCGATCCGCTCCTTCCGGCCGCCTCGACGACGAGCACGCCGAGGGAGAGGCCGCTCAGGACCCTGTTCCGGAGGGGGAAGTTGAGGCGCTGCGGCCCCATCGAGGGGGGGAACTCCGAGATCACCGCCCCCGACGCGGCGATTTCCTCGGCCAGCCCCCTGTTCTCGGGCGGGTAGATGCGGCAGATGCCGCTCCCGAGGACCGCGATCGTCCGGCCGCGCGCCTTCAGCGCGCCGCGGTGCGCCGCCGTGTCGATCCCGCGCGCCATGCCGCTCGCCACGGTCATGCCCACGGCCGCGATCTGCCCCGCGAGCCGCTCCGCCTGGGCTGCGCCGTAGAGCGAGCAGCGCCGCGCCCCGACGACGGCGATCGCGTGCCTGTCCTCCGGCGCGAACGCCCCCTTCACGTAGAGGAGGACCGGCGGGTCGTAGATCTCGGCGAGGGGGGCGGGGTAGGCGGGGTCGGTGTAAGGGACGATCGCCGCGCCCGCGGCCAGCGCCCGCTCGATCTCCCGCCGCGCCTCCGCCCGGGGTCTCGCTTCGGCGATCCGCGCGGCGAGGAGCGGGCCGATCCCATCGACCGCGGCGATCTCCCCGCGGTCCGCCTCCAGGGCGGCCGCGGGGGAGCCGAAGCGCCGGACGAGCCGGCGGATCGTCACGGGTCCGAGGCCCTCGACGAGCGTGAGAGCGACCAGCGCCTCAAGCCCCTCCATCCCGCGCCCTCCCCGAGCCCATCGTACCGCGCCGGGGTCGGCCGCGCAAGGTCTATTGCGCCGGGTGTAATGGCAAAGTGAAAATGTCCGGTCTGAAGATTCAGCGCATGGGGCGTGCATCTCCCCCCGGCCCCATGGGGGGGATTGGGCCGCGGCCTACGGCTTTTCGCGCAGGCGCCGGATCCGTTCGGCCATGCGCTTCTTGCGGATGCGGTCCATCAGGATGCCGTCGCCCTCGACGGGGCGGACGGGGTGCGAGTAATATTGCGCCAGGTGGTACGACGCCTTCTCCAGGTCGCCCAACTGCTCGTGGAGCAGGGCGAGGCGGCAGCGCAGCCGCTGCGCGGTGGCGAGCGGGGCCTTGTCGACCGCCTCCTCGTAGTAGCCGGCCGCCTTCTCCAGCCGGGCCCGCCTCCCTTCCGGACCGCCGATGGCGCGGGAGACCGAGTCGCGGCCGGAGTCCTCGAGAAGGCGGTCGCAGAGCACGCCGAGCCTGAGGGGGGGGAGGTAGGAGGCCGGGAAGCGCAGCCTGGCCTGGTCGTAGACGGTGCAGGCCGCGCGGTAGCGCCCGGCGCGGCTCTTCGCCTCGCCTTGCGCGAGGAGGTCGGCCAGGCCTTCCGGGAGGGCGTCCGGGGCCTCCTTCGCCTCGAGGATGAGCTCGATCTCGTACGCGGCCCGGCGGCGGTCCCGCGTCCCGGCCGGCTCCCCTTCGGCGTAGCCGCGCCAAATCTTGACGGCGCCGTCGTGGTCGTCGAGCGCGCTGTAGCAGGACGCGAGCTCGCGGAGAACCGCGGGATCGCCGCCGTAACTCTCGGCGCCCGCCGCCATGGTGTAATAGAAGACCGCCTCTCGGTACTCGCCGAGGGAGCGGCACACCCTCGCCAGGCGGAGCTGGAGATCCTTGTTATCCGGGTCGATCAGGAGCGCGGTCCGCAGGCGGTCCCTGGCGCCGGGGCGGTCTCCCCTCTCGAGGCAGTTCGCCGCCTCCCCCAGCAGCCGCTCGAGTTCCTTGTCCCGCGCGTGGACCATCGCCGGCCTCGAGAAGAAGATCGCCATCTCCCCGAACGCCTTCTCCGCGATGGCGGCGCTGTTGGGCGCGCCCTCGAGGGCGCGGTAGCAGGCGAGCGCCTCGCCCCCCCGCCCCATCTTCTCCAGGCAGATCCCCTCGCGGACGAGCGTCTCCGCGACGAGCTCGTCCCCCGGGCGCAGGGAGGCCCGGATCGCCCGGTAGAGTGCGACCGCCTCCTCGAGATCGCCGCGCGCGGTCTCCAGGTAGAGCCCGCGGCGGAAGAGTACGCGCGGGGGGGGCGTCCCGGCCCGCACCGTCACCGGGGCGGCGCACGCCCCGAGGGCGCATGCGCACGCCAGGAGCCACGATGCCGCGTGTCCGGCCATTGCGGGCCTCTCCTCACCCGACGAATTTGTAGCCCGCGCCGTACACGGTCAGGAGGACGCGGGGGGTGTCGGGGTTCTTCTCGATCTTCTTCCGGAGCTTCATGACGAGGTTGTCCACCGTGCGGGTGGTGGGGTAGACATCGTAGCCCCAGATCTCGTCGAGGAGCTTGTTCCTGGACACCACCTCGCCGCGGCGGGCGATCAGGTATTGGAGGATCTTCGCCTCCATCGCGGTGAGCGGGGCCGCCTTCCCGGCGCGGATGACCTGGAAGCTCTTGAGGTCGAGCGTGACGTCCCCCATGACGTAGCGGGCGAGATCGGCCGGCTTCTCCCCCCCCCGCCGCGCGAGCGTCCGCACGCGCGCGAGGAGCTCCCGGACGCCGAACGGCTTGGTCATGTAGTCGTCGGCCCCGATCTCGAGCCCGAGCACCTTGTCCATCTCCTCCCCCTTCGCCGAAAGCATGATCACGCGCGTGGAGGGGAGCTTCGCCTTGATCGTGCGGCATATGTCGTAGCCGCTGGCGTCGGGGAGCATGATGTCGAGGATCACCAGGTCCGGCGCTTTCTCCAGCGCGATCCTCACCGCCTTGTCGCCCCTCGCCGCGCAGAGCACCTCGTATCCCTGCGTGGAAAAGAAATCCTCCAGGCTCTTCAGCAGCATCTTCTCGTCGTCCACGATCAGTATCCGCTCCATGGCATCACCCCCGTATCCCCGCCGCCCCCGGCCCCGCCCGGGGGGCGCCGCGGCTCACCGCCCATCC
>CALLYX010000189.1 GCA_937858775.1 uncultured bacterium
CCCCATCCGTTGCCGGAGCGGAGGGCGTAGAAGACATCCTCGAACCCCCCGCCCGCCTCCTCCGCCCAGGCGACCGCCGGCGGGCCGCCGGCGGCGACGAGCGTGGGCAGGCCGCGGTTCGACCCGCGGTTTGCGCACACCGTCTCGGGGGCCGACCAGGATCGCCCGTCGAAGCGGCTGAACGCCACCGCGCCGTCCTCGGCGAGCCAGGCGGCGGCCGGGAGGCCGTCATCCCCGAGGGCCAGCGAAGGGGCGAAGTCCGAGGCCCCGCCCGGCGCGACGACGGACGCGTCCCCCGGCCGGTCGAGGGGGAGGGCGACGATCCTGCCGCCGTCCGGATAGGCCAGCCAGGCCGTCCCGGCGGCGCGCGCTGCGGATGGGGGCGCGGCGATGAGGAGGGACGCCAGAAGAAAATGCCGGGAGATCTTCTCTCTCATGCATGCCTCCGGCGGCGCGTGCCGGGTCAGTTGACGGTTTCCTTCACCTTGTACGTCGGTTTCTTCGCCACCTCGTGGTGCGTCCGCGTGAGCATCTCCCCGAGAAGGCCCATCGTGATGAACTGGAAACCGCCCAGGATGAGCAGCGTGGCGACCACGAGAAGGGGGCGCCCCCCCTATCCCGTGCCGCAACACGAACTTGACGTACCACAGGTGGACGAGGAGAAGGCCGCCCACGCCCACGGCCATGAAACCGCCGGTCCCGAAGATCCTCATGGGGCGCGTCGCGAAGCTCAGGAAGAACTTGATGGTCAGGAGGTCCACGATGACGCGGAACGTGCGGCTGATGCCGTATTTGGACTTCCCCCGGGTTCGCGGATGATGGCGCACCTTCACCTCCGCCACCGTGGCGCCGATGCCGGTGGCAAGGGCCGGGATGAAGCGGTGCGAATCCCCGTAGAGGCCGACGGAGGAGATCAGGTCTCGGCGGTAGGCCTTCAGCGTGCAGCCGTAGTCGTGGAGGCGGCAGCCGCACACGGCGGAGATCAGCCGGTTGGCTATGATGGAGGGGAGGCGGCGGGAGAGGAACGCCTCCTTCCGGTCCGCCCTCCAGCCGCTCACGATGTCGTACCCCTCGTCGATCTTATCGAGGAGGAGCGGGATGTCGCGCGGGTCGTTCTGGAGGTCGCCGTCCATGGTCACGACGATCCGGCCGCGCGCGTAATCAATCCCGGCGGCCAGCGCGGCGGTCTGGCCGAAGTTGCGCCGGAAGCGGATCCCCCGCGCCCTGGGGTCGGAGCGGCAGACCTCCCTGATACGCTCGAACGTGTCGTCCCCCGAGCCGTCGTCGATCAGGAGGACCTCGCATGGACGGCCTATCTTATCGAGGGCCGGCTTCAGGCGCTCGTAGAACCTGAGCACATTCTCGCCCTCGTCGAAGAGCGGAACCACCACCGAGAGATAGGATTCTTCTCTTTCCGCGGCCATGGGACACCGGCGGAAAGGATAGCATCCCCGCCCGGGGGGTGGCAATCCGAAAGGGCGGCAGGACTTTCCCCGTTTTTTATAGAAGCGAGGCAAAGGTGAGTTGTCGGGTATCCTCGACAACCGCCCGCACACAGAGAGGGCCCTTGCCCAAGCGACGCAAGATGTACGCGATGCCGTCGGCGA
>CALLYX010000190.1 GCA_937858775.1 uncultured bacterium
CAGCAACAGGCTCCCAGCTTTGAGGCCGCTGGCTTCTGCGGCTTCAACTGCGCCCTCCAAGCCATAGTCGCCGGCCGCCGCGACCGCAGCCTCGCCGACGCCCCGGATTTGGACTTCGGGATGACCGCCGAAATCCTCTTGCTGATCGAAACACTCGATAGGGCGGGCAATCAGCGCCGGGAATGACCGCGGCCATCGTCAGCGCAGTGCGGCATGGTCGAGCCGGCCGCGCATCGTGGTGGTATCGTTGGTCTTTGCCTGCATGTCTATAGAGATGACGGAAGAATTCGCCGCATTGTATGTCGTCCCGACCCCGCTCGGGAACCTCGCCGACCTGACCCGCCGGCGGCCCACCCGCGACCGGGGCGTGCTGACCCGGGACGGCCGCCGGCTCTTCGCCCATGCGATCGAGCCCCAGCGCCCGGCCCGGCGCGCCCCCCCGCGCCCCGGATGCGCCACGACGCCCCCGTCCGCTCCGGCGCGGAGCAGGATTTCGTCCGCACCTCGTACGCCGCCGGCAGGTTTCGCGAGGCCGGGGATGGCGTGGTTGATCGCCTTCATGGCGATCTCGCACCGCCGCACCTCGACAAGGGTCCGGTTGTCGCGGCAGTAGAAGCCGTAGCGCGGCGGTCGTCCCGGGAGGCGGTGAAGGCGGATCGAGTTCCGGTATCCGTACGGGGCCGGGGAGGGGACAGCCGCGCCGCAGGGGATGCCTTCGATCCCCCCTATACGAGCCAAGATGTCGAGGACCTGCCTCCTTTTCCAATCCAGTTGCGATTCGTACCGGAGGTGCTGGAGGGCGCAGCCGCCGCAGCGGCCGAAGAGACGGCACGGGGGGGAGACGCGGTCGGGGGAGAAGTCGAGGATCTCCGCCGCGCGGCCGCGGAGGAACTTCCTCCCCCGGTGGAGGATTTCGACGGCGGTGCGCTCCCCCGGAAGGGCGCCCTCGACGAAGACGACCATGCCCCCGACGCGCCCGACCCCCTCCCCGCCGAAGGCGAGACTGTCGACTCTGCACTCGACCGTCTGCCGGTCCTTGAAATCCATGGGCGTCATCGGTTTCGCCGCCGCGGAGGGGCTTGGTGCGCTGGGGAGGCGTGCGGCCTATCCCCCCTCTTCTCGTCGGGGCGAATGGTCGTCACAGCTTCTTAAGTGCCTCGCGAAAAGCGGCCAAGTCGGCGGTCGAGAGATACGGGTTTTCCCTCTTCTGACGGCCGAGGGGGGCGTGCGGAACGCGGCCGTAGTCGTGCCCCGGATAGACCTCGAGGCCGTCGGCGAGCGGATAGATGACCTCGCGCATGGTCCGGAACATCGGCCCGGCGTCGCAGTAGCCGCACCAGTCCACGAAAAGCGTGTCGCCGGTGAAGAGCGCCGAGTCGTCGCCCAGCCGGTACAGGACGCTGTCCGGGCTGTGTCCGGGGGCGTGAAGGCATTCGATGAATGTGCCCCCGAACGCGACGCGCTGCCGGTCGGAGAGATCCATGTCGTGCCGGGCGGCGCAGCGCGGGTGCGCGGCGACCGGGGCGTCGAAATAGCCGCGCACTTCCCTCAAGCCGGACCAGTGGTCGTGGTGTCCGTGCGTGAGGAGGATGTAGCGGGGGACGGACCTTTTCAGGCGGGAGACAGCCGCCTTGATCAGCCGCGTGTCGCCACACGGGTCGACGATGGCCGCCTCGCCGCTGCCCGGGTCGTGGATGAGATAGGAGAAGTTCGAGTCGAGACCTCCGACCGCCAGTTGTATCACGTTCATTGCGCCGCCCCCCGCATGGCGGACCCGCGGCCCGGGCGGGAGCGCCGCGCCCCGCGCGCCTCGGGATGAAACTGGCCGGGCTCCCACACGCGCATCCCGGGGATGCCCAGGGAGGCGTACATGGCCGCGGTCCTGGGGTTGCTTTCAAGCGCGATATACACGGTCCCAGCCCCCGGCGCCCCGTATTTCGGGAAGACGTGGCGGTCGAGGATATCCCTTTTGCATTCCGGGGGGGGGAGGTTCTTCTCGTTGAAATACGCCTCGTCCGGCTGCCAGCCCGTCGCGCTCCTGATGCGGGAGAGCGTCTGTTCCTTCTGGGAATCCGGCCGGGCGGTGATCAAAATAACCGTGCGGCCTTTTACGAGGTCGAGCAGCCATTCCCTGTAGCGTTCGCGCGCGATCCGTCGACCGGGGGCGCCCCTTCCCACGCGCGCGCCGCCTTCCCGACTTTCGACGAGCGTGTAGTTGAGGTCGAGGAGGAGCACGATACGGT
>CALLYX010000191.1 GCA_937858775.1 uncultured bacterium
ACCGCATCCTGTACGACCTCGAAGCCGCCGGCATGGTGACCTCGGCCCGCGACGCGGAAGAGACCGGCGGCCCGCCGCGGCGGCTGCCGGTTTCCCCTCCTTCGCCGCGAGGACGGCTCTCTGCCCCGCGTAATACTCCTTGATGCGGCGCTCCTCGGCGAGCGACCTCCTCTCGACCTCCTCGAGCCCGGCGCGGAGCCGCTCGATCTCGGCCGCCTGCCTCCGGGCGAGGTCCTCCTTCGCCGCGATCGCCTTCGCGGCGTTCTCCACGATCGTCGACTCCGCCTCCGGGAGGGCCCCGATATCCGAGAGCTTGCTCTGGGCGACCTGGAGATCTAGCTGCGCGGCCCGCAGGGCGTCCTCGGCCTTTTCGACCGAAACCTCCGCGTCGAGGAGGGTCATGCGGTTCCGCGAAAGGGCGCCCGCCTCGTTCACGTCGACTCGGGCGAGCGCGAGCCGTTCGCGGAGCGCGGCTATCTTCTCCCTGCGCCGCTCCACCTCGAGCGCCTCCCCCGGGGCGAGCGTCCGCGGCACCACGCGGCGCCAGAATGCCCAGCGGGCGCGGCCGCGCGCCTTGATCTTTCCGATAGCCGACTCCTGGCTCGCGATCAGCCGCTCGATTTCGGCGGCGGCGTCCTGCGCCTTCTTGACCAGCTCGCTCAACTCGAGCCTGCGCCGCTCCCGCTTCGCCATCTTCCGGGCGCTCTCCCCGCAGCTCGCGAGCGGGTAGTCCCGGGCGACCTCCTCCAGGTAGATGAGCGCCGCCCTGGGGTTGTTCCGGCGCTGGTAGTAGCATCCGATCTCGTAGAGGGCGGCGGCCTTCCTGCCCTGCAGTTCGCTCACCATGTTCTTGGCCAGCTCGGCGTTCTTGTCGGCCGGGAACTCCGCCAGGTACTCCTGCAGCTTGTTGATCGCCTCCTGGGCGGCCTCCTGGTCGTATTGGGCGGCGATCGCCTTGCGGTAGGCGCAGACGCCGAGCTGGAATTTCGCGGTGGCGACGAAGTCGCAGCGGGGATAACGCGCGGGGATCTTTTCGAGCTCGATCGCCGCCTCGGTGTAGTTTTTCATCTCCATGTACGCGAGGCCGAGATTGTACTGGGCGCTCGGGGCGAGCTCGCTGAACGGGGCGTTTGAGAGGATCTTCTTGAAGATGGCTATCGCGCGCTTGCGCGAACCGCCGGGGTTGATTGAAAGGAAGCCCACGGTCGTTCCCTTGAGGAAGAGATTGCCGATCTTGAACTGCCGCTCCAGTATCAGGTTGACCTTGGGATAGGACGGGAACTTGTCGAGGACGGCCTGGTACGCGTTGAACGCCGGGTAGTATTGCTTGGCCCTTTCCAGCAGCTCCGCGACCCTGAACTGGGCCTCTGCGGCGAGTGCGGACTCGCCGAAGTCGTCGACCAGCTTCTGGTAGGCGTCCGTCGCCCGCACGAGGTTCCCCGACTGCTCCAGCGACTCGGCGTACTCGAACTGCTCCTGGGGGGTGGAGTGCGACGGCGATTTGAACGGGAGCCGGAGCGCCGCGGCGTGCCTCGCGGGGGCCGCGGCGAGGAGAACGGCAAGAAGGCAGGGCAGCGCCCGGCGCGGTCTCATCGCGCACCTTGGGAGGAAACCAGCGCCCAGGCGAGCCGGAGGGCGAGATTGGCGTAGAGGCCGGCCACGACGTCGTCCATCATGATCCCCCACCCGCCGCGCAGCGCCTGGAGCCGGTCGGCCGGGAACGGCTTCACGATGTCCAGGATCCGGTTGAGGACGAACCCGGCCGCGAGCGTCCACGGCGCGAGCGGCACCCAGGCGAAGGTGATCATCGCGCTCACGGCCTCGTCGACGACGACGCACGGAGGGTCCTTCCGCCCGAGCGCCGCCTCCGCCGCGGTGCCGGCGGCGGCCCCGGCCAGGAAGAGCGCGACCGTGGCCGCGGCGAGGAGAAGGGGCCAGCGGGCGAGTAGAACCGCCGGGATGAGGCCCACGGCGGCGCCGGCCGTGCCCGGGGCGAACGGGAAATAGCCGACGCCGCAGCACGTGGCGACGATCATCGCCGCCTTTCTCATCATCCCCCCTTTTCCGCGCGCCATGGCTCTTCCGCCCCGACCGCATCCCGCAAGGGGGGCCTTGCCGGGCCCGTCCGCGAAGAGGAGCCGCGGAGGGGCGCCCCCACTCAGGTCACCGCTTGCCTTCCCAGAACAGCCCGCGGTTCTCGTACAGGTAGAAGAGGCCGGATCCGACGGTCATCACCACCGTCACCATCATGATCCAGAAGACCAGGCGGGCGAAATACGCCTGGTCGTAGAACGGGCGGAGCCCGGCGTCGATCCCCAGGTACGAGGAGATATCCTTGAGGGCGAGGATGGCAAGGATCAGGGATATCGCCGCGATCTGGGACGCGGTCTTGTGCTTCCCCCATAGCCCGGCGGCGAGGACCTGTCCGTTGGAGAGGGCCAGGAGACGGAGGCTAGTGACTATGAACTCGCGCCCGATGATGACCACGACCATCCACACCGGCACGTGCGTGGCGGGGAGCTGGACGAAGGAGATGAGGGCGGCGCAGACGATCAACTTGTCCGCGACGGGGTCCATCAACTTCCCGTAATCCGTCACCCCGTGCCCCCGCCGCGCAAGCCAGCCGTCGAAGAAATCGCTGGCTACCGCCGCCGCGAACGCCGCCAGCGCGGCGAGCTTGCACCACGGGAAGCGCGCCCAGAGAAGATATATGAAGACGAACGTCAGGACTATTCTTGCCGTCGTGAGCTTGTTGGGAAGGTTCATCTCTCTCCCCTTGCGCGGCGATCCCCGCGGGGGGGCAGGCCGCGGGCTGTCCGGCGCCGCCCGGTTATCTCCCCCACCAGATCATACTCCATCATCCCGGTGATGCGCGCCGCGACGATCTCCCCCGGCGACGCCTCCCCGCCCGTCAGGTAGACCGTCCCGTCCACCTCCGGGGCGTCCCCGGCCGTCCTCCCGCGCAACTGGAAGCTTCCCTCGATCCGCTCGTCCACCATGACCGCGGTCGTGCGCCCGAGCATCTCCTCGTTCTGCTCGCGGACGATCTCCCGCTGGAGCGACATGAGGCGGCGGAGGCGTTCCCGCTTCACCCGGGCCGGGAGATGCCCGTCGAGCCGCGCCGCGTCGGTCCCCGCCTCCCTGGAGTACGCGAAGGCGCCCAGGCGTTCGAACCGCGCCCCCCGGACGAAATCGAGCAACTCCTCGAACTCCTTATCCGTCTCTCCGGGGAATCCGACGATGAAGACGGTGCGGACGGTGACGCCGGGCACGAGCCGCCGCACCCTGGCGAGCCGGTCGACGATCTGCGCTTTCGTCATGCGCCGCCGCATCGCCGAGAGCACGCGGTCCGAGATATGCTGGAGGGGGAAGTCCACGTAGCGGCAGATCTTCTCCTCGCCCGCGATGACCCGCAGGAGGGCGTCGGTGTAGCGCGCCGGATGGCCGTAGAGAAGCCGGATCCACCGCGCCCCGCGGATGCGCGCCATTCGGACGAGCAGGGGCGCCAACCCCTCCCCCCCCGGGCGGTCCGAGCCGAACGCCGTGCTGTCCTGGGCGATGAGATTGAGCTCCCTCGCCCCGCCCTCGACCAGAAGACGGGCCTCCTCCAGGACGGAGGCCGGCGACCGCGACCGGAACGGCCCCCGTATCGACGGGATGAGGCAGTAGCTGCATCGGTTGTCGCACCCCTCGCCGATCTTCAGATACGCGTAATGCGGCGGCGTGAGCCGGAGGCGCGGATCCGAGTGGTCGTACAGGTACTGTCCCGCCGCCGGGACGGCCGCTGCGCCGCGCGGCCCGGACCCCAGGGATCGGACGATCGCCGCCACGTGCGGGATATCCGCCTGGCGAATGACGCGGTCCACGCCCGGGAACCGCCCCCCCACGCGCGAGCCGCGCCGGGCGGGGAGGCAGCCCGCTACGACGATCCGCCCGATGAGACCCTGGGACTTCAGGCCCTCGAGGCGGCGGATGATCCCGGCGGACTCCCGCTCCGCCTCGGCGATGAACGCGCATGTGTTGACGATCGCCACCTCCGCCTCGCCGAGGTCCTCGCAGACCTCGATCCCCCCCTCGCGGAGAAAACCGAGGATCAACTCGGAATCCACCAGGTTCTTGGCGCAGCCGAGACTGGCGAGACCCACCTTGATCGCCATCCCCTCCCTTCTCCCCCCGGCCGCCCCGTCAGCCGCGTTCGGCCGGCGCCGCGCCGCCGCGCGGATGACCCGCCCTTCCCCCCGCCTACTCCCCTTTGAGCTTGCCCCTGTACGCCTCGATCTTCCCGTCCGCGCCTATCCGCAGGTTTTGGGCCGTCCGCCCCTTGAGCTCGCGCACCGGTTTGCCGTCAAGCTTGATCTCGGCCACGCGCGGGCGGCTCACCCTGAGGTCGAACGTCTCCGCCGCCGACCAGGACTCCTCCCTGCCGCGGGCCAGGGTCCCCTGGTAGAGGAGCGCGCCGTCCGCGTACACCTTCAGCGCCACCGGCTCCCTCGCCCTGACGGAGAGCCTCTTGGATTTCGGTTTCGCGGGTTCCGGGGCCGCCGCCGGCGCGGAGGACGGGGGGAGGGTGGGCCTAGTCGCCGGGATGGCCGGCAGGGGAAGCGTCTCGAGCTCCTCGACGCCCGGCGGAACGGGCCTCGGCGCGCGAGGGGCGCGGGCGGGCTTGAGAAGCATCGATATCCCCGCCACGACGGCCACGATCGCGCCCGCCGCCGCCGCCCCGATGAGGGCGCCGCTCCACGGGCGCGGGACGGCGGTGTGCGCCTCCCCGTCCGGGGCAGGATGCCCCCCGGCGGCCGCGAGATACTCGTGGGCGAACTGCTCCAGGATCGGCCTCGGATCGAGGCCGAGGTACTCCGCGTAGATCTTGATGAACCCCCTGGCGTAGGCGACCGCCGGGAAGCGCGAAAACTCGCCCGCCTCAATGGCGGCGAGGTACCGCTCGCTCACCCTCGTGTCGCGCGACACCTGGGCGATCGGGATCTTCCGCTCCTCCCGGGCCATCCTGAGATATTGACCTATCGGCGTCATCTCGCTCCTCCGTTGTATCTCCGGCAGTCAACCCCCGACATTCCGGGAATACGGGTATTCGGATTTCACAGTATCTCCCTCGGCCTGCTCCCCTGTTGCGGGCCGACCACCCCGCGCTCCTCCATCATGTCGATGAGGCGAGCGGCGCGGTTATACCCTATCCGGTGCCTCCGCTGGAGCATCGAGGCCGAGGCCTGGCCGAACTGGCGCACCGTCTTGACCGCCTCGTTGTACAGGTCGTCGTCGATCTCGTCGAACTCATCCCTATCCTCCTCGGGGGGGAGCAGTATTTCGTCGAGGTACTCGGGGGAGGATTGGGCCTTTACGAACCGCGCGACCGCGTTGATCTCGTCGTCGCCGACCAGCGTCCCCTGTACCCTGAGCCGCCGCGAGGCGCCGGGCGGCATGAAGATCATATCCCCCTTCCCCAAGAGCTTGTCCGCCCCGCTGCCGTCCAGGATGACCTTCGAATCGACCTTGCTCGCCACCTTGAAGGCGATCCGGGTGGGGAAGTTGGCCTTGATGAGGCCGGTGATGACGTTGACGGATGGGCGCTGCGTCGCCAGGATGATATGGATCCCGGCGGCGCGCCCCATCTGCGCGAGGCGGATGATCGGGTCCTCTATCTCCTTCCGGGCGACGAGCATCAGGTCGGCGAGCTCGTCGATGATGACGACGATGAAGGGAAGCGGCTTGAGCGGCGCGCCCTCCTCGTCCACCATGTCGGCCCCCCTGTGTCCGACCTTCGTGTTATAGCCGAGGATGTCCCGGACCACGTGCCTCGAAAAAAGGTTGTAGCGCTTCTCCATCTCCCGCCCCGCCCACCTGAGCGCCTGGGAGACCATCTTGCTCTCGGTCACCACCGGCGTGATCAGGTGCGGGATGTCGCGGTACTGGCTCATCTCCACCCGCTTGGGGTCCACGAGGATCAGCTTGAGCTCGTCCGGCGTGCAGGCGAAGAGCATGCTGAGGATGATGCTGTTGATGCAGACGGTCTTGCCCGATCCGGTCGAGCCGGCGATGAGAAGGTGCGGCATCTCGCGGAGGTCGCCTACGATGGGGTTGCCGGAGATCTCCTTCCCCAGCGCCAGCGGTATGAAGCGCTGCACGGCGCGGTACTCCCTCGACTGGAGCATCTCCTTGAGCCCCACAAGGGTCGCCTTTACGTTCGGGATCTCGATCCCCACCGCCTGCTTGCCCGGGATGGGGGCGACGATCCGGATGCTCGTCGCCGCCATCGCGAGGGCGAGGTCGTCGGCCAGCGCCGTGATGCTCTGCACTTTCACGCCCGGGGCGGGGCGGACCTCGTAGCGGGTGATCACCGGCCCCCGGATGGCCTCGCCGACCTGGGCCTCGATCCCGAACTCGCGCAGCGTCAGCAGGAGCGTCTCCTTGTTGACGTCGAGGTCCTCCTCCTGCCGCCCCTTCGGCGCGACCGGGTCGCGAAGGAGGTCGATCCCGGGAAGCCGGTATGCCCCCGTGGTGCGCGGCCTTCGGAAGCGCGGCATGGGCGCGAGCCGCGGCGCCCTCCCGGGGCGCTCGCCCGCCCTCTCGACCGGCAGCTCCGGCTGCACCTCCCGCTGCGAGGCGGCCGCGACCTTGATCTTCCCGGCGCGCCGCCGGAGCCGCTCCAGCGGCCTCACCCTAACCGTGCGGATGCCGAGGGGGATGACGCGCCTGCGG
>CALLYX010000192.1 GCA_937858775.1 uncultured bacterium
GCGGGGCTGGCGCGCGTGTCTTCGCAGAGACGTGCCCGCAATATCTCCTCCTCACGGAGGAGAAATACTCCGGACCCGACGGCTTCTGCTCGACATGCTGCCCGCCGTTCAGGGGGGACGCGGACCGTCCCGACGGCGTAGCACAAAACGGAGCCCATGAGGAACGGGGTTAGGACGGCGTCCACGAGCGCCACCCGAGAGTCCGCGATCTGTCCCGGCAGGAGGGCGAGGAAGACGGCGCCCCAGAACGCGGCGGCGTCGCCGATGAGGGGGCGCGCGAGCAGGAAGAGGAGCGCGCAGGTGGCGACGCCGATGCAGGCGACGGGGAGGCGCACGGCAATCAGCGGGTCGAGGAGGTCGCGCGAATAGGCGGTGGTGCCTTTCCCGAGGTAGCAGTACGAGGCCCCCGTGATCGCCGCCGGGATCACACCGGGATAAGACAGGTGCATGGTCGCCTTCCGGAACTCGCGGACGCGCAGGTGCGAGATGAAACGTTGTCCGTACCCGATCCAGAGGAGCTCGTCGGGCGCGAGGCTGTGTCCGCCGAGATCCCGCAGGCGGGGCGTCGCCGCCGTGGCCGCGACGAGGGCAGCGAGGGAGAGCGTCCGGATGTTCAGCCGCGCCCATCGGATGAGCCGGGGCAGGTGCGCGGGGGCGGACAGGGCCAGGCGGAGGAAAACGGCGGCGGAGAGGATGAGGAAAGGGCGGCCGGGCTTATGACAGGAGAGGCGCATGCCGGGGAGGCCGGGGATGTGGCGTCCGCCGAGGAGGTCCGCGCCGCCGAAGGCGAAGATGCGCGCGCACACGACGCCGCTTAGCGCGATGAGCGCGTCAAGCGGCAGCTTCACCCATCTGCTTCCGGCGATCCGCATCCGGCGCCAGTATAAGGGGAACGGCGTTACGGCACAACCGCGCAAAGGGGGAGGCGCGGCGTCACGCTCGACTTGCGCTGCCCGGGATCGCGCGCGAGGCCGCGCCTACGGAAGGCGCCCGGGGCGGCTGTCGCGGTCCGCCGCCGCCCGCTCAAGAATCTCGACGGTCCTTACGACGAGGGCGGCCGAGTTCGCGGCCGCCTTGTTGAAGAAGGGTTGCGCGGAAAAGGCGGCGCGCCAACCGGGGTTGTCGCTGACCGCCCGTATCGCCACGAACGGCACCCCGTGCTGCCGGCAGATCTGCGCGCCGGCCGCCCCTTCCATCTCGACGGCGTCCGCGCCGAACTGCTTCCGTATCTCGGCCCCCCTCGCCGCCGACCTGATGAACGCGTCCCCCGTGGCGATGACCCCCTTCACGACGGCCGGACCCCCGCCTGGCGCGGGCGCATCGGGGGGGGGAGGCCCCGCCGGCCTCGATGCCATCTCGACGGCGGCGACGAGCGAAGGATCGGCATCGAAAAAGACCGGGTTCCGTTTCCCGTCGACGGGGTTTTTCGCCCCCCATGGGACGAATCCAGCCGGGGTGCAGTCGCCCAGGTCATGGTGCACAAGGCGCGTCCCCACGACGACGTCGCCCGGTCTCAGCGCCGGGTTCAACCCCCCGGCGGTCCCGGTGAAGATGATCCCCCGCGGGTGGAAATGCTCGATGGCGAGCGTCGTGGCCATGGCCGCGTTGACCTTGCCGACGCCGGACTCCGCCACGACAACACGCGCCCCCCGCAGCCTTCCGTCGTAAAAAACGATCCCCATGATCCGCCTCTCCACGGCGTCGCGCATCTCCTCGCGGATCGGCCGGATTTCGCCGGCCATCGCGCCGATGATGCAGACGGCAGGCGGAGTGCGCCCCTCCTGCCCCGGCAGGCCGCGCGCGGGAAGAAGGGCCGCGGCGGCGGCGGCGAGGCGGAGGCAATGGCGCGCACGCGCCGCGAAAGACGGCCGGATTCGGGTTGCCTTGCCGGACGGCCGGGGCGCCTGGGCGCGCGGAGCCGCGCCGAAACGCCAGCCGGGCGCCCCCATGGGTTCCAACACGTCGCCTACCTTGTCCGAAGAGGTTTCAACGCGCAATAAGCCGCGAAGCAGTAATGTTTGACGATGACGTCGATCTCCTGGAAGCCGGCCCCGCGAAGGATCTCCAGCTCGTCCATGAGCGCCGTCGGCCGGTCCTCCGCCGCGTGCCGGCGGAGCGTCTCGGCTATTTTTAGCTTGGGCAGGCGCCCGGATTCCATGAACTCCCGCCAGCGCCGGATACAGAGCCGCTGGACGGCGGCAAGGGGGGAGACGAAGATATCGATGCAGAGGAAGACGCCGCCCGGCGGGAGGGCGCGGTTGAGCGTGCGGTAGAATCGCGGCTTTTGCGCGCCCTCGATATGGTGAAGGGCCATCGACGCGGCAATCACGTCGAATCCTGGCCCATAGTCGAAATCGCGGAGGTCGCACTGCCGGAACGAAACGCCGCGGACGCCGGCCAACTTCGCCCGCGCCATGTCGAGCATCTTCCCCGCGATATCGACGCAGGTGATCCGCGCACGCGGAAACGCGGCGGCGAGACTGCGGCTAAAGTTCCCCGTGCCGCAACCCAGGTCGAGAATTCGCAGACGGTCGCCCCTGCGGTACGGCACCGACTCCACGATGGCCCGCGTCATCTCCTCGTAGCGCGGCATCACCCTGAGGAAGAGACGGTCGAAATCCGCCGCCTCCCTCTCGAAATGCCGCCTGATCAACTGCATCCGGTCCGCTGTCGGATTCATGCTAAATCGTATATTCTATCACGCTATCGACAAAGGCGATTTCCCGAGCATCGAAACAGTCAAGATTGGCGTCTCTATTTGGTATCACTCTATGCTGCTCTTTTCCAAATATCTTCCGTTTGGCGACGCACGCCTCCCCATTTCCGATAAGATGCTCTAATACTGGAATCATTCTCTTAGGCGCAGGGCCATTCTCAAGGGCGAAGTATTCCACCCCTGTAATGGCATTTCCAAAGAAACCATAGTAGAGCATATCACTAAAGAAAAGGATTTTGTTGAGCTTGGTCTTTCCGAAGTGCGGGTCATTTTCGCACTTGTCGGCAATGTAAAGAATCAACTCAACGAGCTTGGCCTCGTCATTCGCCAGTGTAGCAGTAGTAGTAAGGTCTATCGGTGTCATTTTATTGCCCTCCAACGACTTGCATCTTTTCGTAGAGGTGTTTTGATCTCCCTTTATACCCCTCCGGTAGAAGTGTACGCATGTCTGCATAAGGCTGTCAACATATTTACGGGAAAAAATATCTATTTTTTTCATGGCGTATATAGTATAGGCGAAAGAAAAGCGAAAGTCAAGGGCCATAAGAATACTCCCTTTTTCGCCGCTTGTGGGTTAGTAAAGTATATAATTCCGTACTTTGAAGGAAAGAACGCCACAGATGTGAGTGATCTTTCCCACCAATATGCGGGATGGAAGCTTGCCTCCTACAAAGAAACTATCCCGTATGAGACTATCTACGTTTCCACCACGCCGCCCACAGCTATGGACATGAAGCGCGGACTGGAGTTAGTGCGTGAATACGGGTGGTAACAAACTCTGGACCATCGTTGAGAATGATACCTTCCGGGAGTGTCGAGAAAAACACTGTAGCGACTGCAAGAAATTCGATGATATAACCAAGGGGGTTACTTGGGCAATATCAAGAGCCCCAGAGGGATTTCCCGAGATAGAATCAACAGGGGTTAGGATAATCAAGAACGTGAAGTACGGCAAAAACCCTGTCTACCGTTTCTTCTATAAAATCTTAGACGCGAACCGAGTTGAGTTGCTTCACTTCGAGCCCATTCCAGAGGATTGAGTACCCCTGCCGATTTTTGTGTGTCGATGTGTTTCCCGTTCCAGTCTCTTCTCAACCTTCCCCGGGTCAACCGACATAAAGGCGGCCATTGCCTTGTTGATTGTTAGGGGGAACATAGATATAGGCTTGAGCCTGCTTATTTTATCACGAGACATTTTATCCTCCCTTCTTATCGGATATTCCAGTAAGCGCAATTATCCTTGACCTAAAATCAGAGAACTCGGTTGTTCTCCCATCAACTATCTCTGACAGCCTATAGAATCTATTCGTTGATGGTGATTCACGTGATGCCATAGCGGAATCGAATCGCTCAACATTCACTATCGTCCAGCATTCCACATATCCTTTTTGACGGGCCTTCTGGTGGCTTTTCTCGGCCTCCCCTATGCGATTGTGGATATTGGAGTAGTCCGTACCGCCCTTAATCTCTATGGCTATTATGTTCCTGAAGTCCTTCTTGCCTATCACTTCGCGGATAACAATATCTGGATCGGCGCTGAATTCTATGAGCACCTTTCTCCCGGCGGCGTTCCTAACCTCGATGCTCTTTTCAGTTGCCGATGACAACGCTGGTTTGACTATCATGTGAACCAGCTCAAACACAGCCTGTATGCTCACAGACCCCTTCTTGACGTTTACTCCCCCGCGCAGTTGAGGGCCTAATGTTAGAAGCGTTAGGTCGTCGAGCAAGTCGCGTGTTACCCGCCTCATCCCTATCCCACTAATCAATTCTGCAAGGCATCGGACGAGTTCCCTTGAAAGTGCTTTTATATCGGCCCCAACTGGTATAATCCCTGCATCTTCCATCCGCTTGTATCTCGCGGCTCCGGTTGAGTTGGTGTAGAACGCCTTCTGGCTGATGCCGAGGAGAAGCCGATAATATGCCAGTAGGCGAGGGTTGGCTTGCAGAATAATAGGGACGGGGAATATCAGTTCCGCGCGCAGTCCCGCCGCCGCGATTCTACCCATATATTTGCGGGGAACATACTCGGATAGTTGGGCATCGAGGGCTCGAATATCGAGGGTTGCTACTGCATCACTGAGTGCATCAATGAGGTATGCCTTGCGTGCCGCTGCCAGACAAATAGAGAACTCGATTTGGAGCGTTGGGGCTGGAAGGTTTACGGCTTTCGGCTTTGATCTCATCCTTTGATTTCCTTTATCCTTTTGGCCGCAAGCGAAATATATTTGGGGTGGAGTTCTATGCCGATGAAGTTCCTCTTTAGCTCCTGACAAACAATCCCTACCGTTCCGGCCCCGGCGAATGGATCGAGCACGTAGTCCCCCGGTTTTGAACCTGCCATAACGCAAGGTTTTACAAGGGATGGAGGGAAGGTAGCGAAGTGGGCTTCTGGAAATGGTCGCGTGTTAATATCCCACACAGTACGACGATTCCTGAGTTTCCCTCCTGCCTGTTCTAGTATTGCTTTGCGGTCATAGTAATACCGCTCAGATTTAGTGAGCATGAAGATGTACTCATGTGCTCGCGTAGGTCGATCTTTTACACTTTCCGGCATGGCGTTTGGTTTATTCCACACGACATCGCACCTCAGATACCATCCATCCTCTTGAAGTGCAAATGCCAGTCTCCATGGTACGCCGAGTAGGTCCTTTGGCTTTAATCCTTTTGGAGTATCGGGGCGCACGTTCATGGCGCGCGCCGGGTTTTTCTTATCGGGCGCACGCCATCCGCGATTCCCGCTCGTGTATCCATCCCCGATATTCAACCAGAAGATGCCGTCATCTTTGAGGACTCTTTTGACTTCGTTAAAGATAGCCACTAAACGGTTGATGTATTGGATAAGCGTCGTTTCAAGGCCGATTTGTCCCCGGATATTATAGTCGCGAAGTCCCCAATAAGGGGGGGATGTGACCACACATTGAACGCAAGCCGCCGGGAGACTTCTTAACACGCACAGGGAATCTCCGCGAAGCAGCATAATGCCGAAGAGGGGGAGTTCTAATTGAGCGGCGGATTCTGTTTCGCGTAGTTCAAATAACTTACCCGAGCCGTCTTTTTGGGGGATTAGTTTAGTAACCATCATAGGCTATATCCGCATGGGCTCCCTTGATTTGAGCTAACCCATCTAGGTATTGGTTCTTTTGCACCGGTTGCGTCCCAGTCAATTCGCGTAGGTCAATCTTTTCCCGCCCGCGCCTTGAATAGCGGCAATGGTCCGCTCCCCGTCTGTCACTTTGCGATTACCCCAACGGAAGGAAAACTCATCGCAATAACGCCCCAAGTGCTCTTTTGATACGTGATGAAATGTGCCGTGGACGCCGCGCTTGAGAAGTGCGAAGTATGACTCCGCGTTGTTGACGTGGACATCGCCGCGGACATACTCTTCATTGCCATGGTTCACGGTGTGATGTCCGCCAGCGTACTCTTTCCCGATACCGCGATATGCTTTCCACTCGTCGGTCATTATCCTGGCGCTCTTATCTACCATCTCCCTGATCGCCCCTTTCAATTCTACGGCATTGACGCGCTCAACGGGCTTCGATCGCATCTTGCCCGTGCGGGAAATAAGCGCGACCACGGGGATCTTCGACGTGCCCCTGCCCCTCTTTGACCCGCGTTTGGCCTTGCCACCGATATAAGTTTCATCTACTTCAACCGTCCCGTCAAGAAGAGATGCGAGCGGATTCTCCTGCATGGCCGCCCTCACCCTATGACAGAGGAACCACGCCGACAGCAGCGTGGCCAGGCTGAAGGACAGCCCGACGCAGAGCACCACGGTGGTGGCGCCCGACACGCGCAGCGTGACCCCCAGCCCTGCGGTCAACAACAACGTCCGCACCAGCGCCGCCTGCAGCGGGGCGTGGGCGTCCCGCAGGGCGTAGGACGCCTGGGTCGTGAACGACGTCACGCCGTCACCGAGCACGGCGACGCTGAGCCCGACGATGGCGGCAGCCATCAGCCCGACGGCGGTGGTGCTCGACATCTCGCCCACGCC
>CALLYX010000193.1 GCA_937858775.1 uncultured bacterium
AAGAGGCGGGGCCCTGTTCGCGGGCGTGCGCAGCACCGCCTACCGGATCGCGATGCTCTTCGCATCGGGCGGCCTTGTCGTCCTAGCGGGGCGCGTGGGAAGATCGGCGGGCGACCCCGGGATGGGATGGATCGCCGCCCTTTCGGCCGCCGGCGCCGTCTTCGCCTCCCTCGCCGTCTTCCACGCCTGGTACCTCCCTCGCCCCGTCCCCGACGCCCCACGCCGCGGCGCCGGGCGCGGCGGGGCGCCGTTCGCCGCGGTCTTCCGCTCCTACGCCGCGCAGCCGTCGGTCGGCGCGGTGCTCGCCTTCATCCTCCTCTACCGCCTGGGCGAGGCGATGCTTGTGAAGATGGCGCAGCCGTTTCTCCTCGACCCGCCGGCGCGAGGCGGCCTCGGCCTCTCGACGGAGGGCGTAGGCGCCATCTACGGGACCGCGGGGACGTGCTGCCTCCTGGCGGGGGGGATCCTCGGCGGGGCGCTGATCGCCCGGTTCGGCCTCAGGCGGTGCATCTGGCCGATGGCGCTCGCCTTGAACGTCCCGGATCTGGGCTACCTCTATCTCGCATGGGCCCGCCCCCCCCTCCCGTGGGTCGCGGGCCTCGTGGCGGCGGAACAGTTCGGCTACGGCCTCGGCTTCACCGGCTTCACGGTCTTTCTCATGTACATCGCCCGCGAGCCGTACAAGACCGCCCACTACGCGATCTCGACCGGCGTCATGGCGCTGGGGATGATGGCCCCGGGGGCGGCGAGCGGCTTCCTGCAGGAACGGCTCGGCTACCCCGCGTTCTTCGCCCTCGTCTGCGCCCTGACCATTCCAGGGATGGCGTCCCTTCTCTTCATCCCGGACGTTGAAAACGCCGGCGGAAAAGGGTAATATCTGCCGGTCCGACGGAGTGGCCATGAAACTCATCGTCCAGATCCCGTGCTACAACGAGGAGGCGTGCCTGGCCGCCACGCTCCGTGAGATCCCCCGCGCGATCCCCGGCGTCGACACGATCGAGATCCTCGTCGTCGACGACGGCTCGACCGACCGGACGGCCCTGGTCGCGCGCGAGGCGGGCGTCCGCCACCTCGTCCGGTTCCGCGGCCACAGGGGGCTCGCCCAGGCGTTCATGGCCGGCCTCGACGCCTCCCTCAGGGCCGGCGCGGATATAATCGTGAACACCGACGCGGACAATCAATACCCGGGCGCGGAGATACCCGGCCTCATCCGCCCGATCATGGAGGGGGAGGCCGACATGGTCGTCGGCGACCGCATGATCGACAAGCTGACCCGCTTCTCCCCCCTCAAGAGATTCCTCCAGCGATGGGGGAGCTGGGCGGTGCGCCGCATCTCCGGCACCGCGATCCCCGACTGCACGAGCGGTTTTCGCGCCTACAACCGGGAGGCCGCCCTCCGGATCAACATCGTCTCGCAGTTCACTTACACCCTCGAGTCCATCATCCAGGGGGGGAAGAAGAACCTCGCCATCGTCCACGTCCCGGTCAGGTCGAACGCCGAGACGCGGGAGTCGCGCCTCTTCTCGAGCATGGGCGAGTACGTCAAGCGGTCGCTCAGCACCATGGTGCGGATCTACGCCATGTACGAGGCGTTCAAGGTGTTCATCATCATCGGGGCCCTTCCCCTCGCCGCGGGGGCGCTGCTGGCCGCCAGGTTCCTCGTCCTCTACGCCGCCGGGAGGGGGCAGGGGCACCTCCAGTCGCTCATCTTCGCCGCCGTCTTCATAATCATCGGGTTCCAGGTGCTCCTCATCGGCCTGGTGGCCGACATCATCTCGTCGAACCGGCGGCTGATCGAGGACACCCTCTACCGGCTGCGGAAGATGGAACTGACCGCGGGCCCGGGCAATAAACCATAAGCGCCAGGCAGGTGAGATCGAGCCGACCGCTTGCTGCTCACCGCCGGCACAAGGAGAGACGCAGATGAAGATACTCGTCACGGGCGGCGCGGGATTCATCGGAAGCCACCTCGTGGACCGTATGATAGGCGAGGGGCACGCGGTCCGCATATTCGACAACCTCGACCCCCAGGTTCACCCAGGCGGGAAGCCCCCCGCGCACCTCAACCGCAACGCGGAGTTCGTGAAGGGAGACGTCCGCGACTACGAGGCGCTGAAGAAGGCGGTGGAGGGGATGGACGCGGTATCGCACCACGCCGCCGCGGTCGGCGTCGGCCAGTCGCAGTACGCGATCAAGTATTACACGGACGTGAACCTGGGCGGCACCGGGAACCTGCTCGACATCCTCGCCAACCACCCCCACCGCGTGCGGAAGCTGATCGTGGCCGCTTCGATGAGCAGCTACGGCGAGGGGGCCTACTCGTGCCCCAAATGCGGCCGCGTGCGCCCGCCGCTCCGAACGGAGGAGCAGTTCCGCAGGGGGGAGTGGGAGTGCCGCTGCCCGGGCTGCAGCGGCCCGCTCGCCACGGTGCCGGTCCGCGAAACGGACGAGCGCCTGGTGAACTCGATCTACGCCATCACCAAGATGGTCCAGGAGGATATGTGCCTCAACATCGGGCGGACGTACGACATACCCACCGTCGCCCTCCGCTACTTCAACGTCTACGGCCCGCGGCAATCCCTCTCGAACCCGTACACCGGCGTCGCCGCGATCTTCATGAGCAGGATCAAGAACGACAAGCCGCCCGTCATCTTCGAGGACGGCCTCCAATCGCGCGACTTCGTCTCCGTCCACGACATCGTCCAGGCGAACATGCTCGCACTCTCCGACCCCAGGGCCGACTACCAGGCGTTCAACGTCGCCTCCGGGAAGGTCACGACGGTCCTCGAGATCGCCGAGACGATCAACGAACTCTGCGGCAAGAAGATCCGGCCGGAGATCACGAGGAAGTTCCGAAAGGGGGACGTGCGGCACTGCATCGCCGACACGGCCAAGATCCGCGCGACGCTCGGCTTCACCCCGTCCGCCTCCTTCAGGGAAGGGATGCACGAGCTCATACGCTGGAGCGAGAAGGCGGTGGCGATCGACCTGGTGGACACGGCCACCGCCGAGCTCAAGGCCCGCGGCATCGTCGAGGCGTGAGCGCCGCCCCCCGCGGCGGCATGAACGGCCGGCCCCCCGCACCCGCGAGGGGCGGAGGGGGGCGCGGCCGCTTCATCCCGGCGCGCGCGTTTGCTAAAATCCCCCCATGAAGCGCCTCGCCGCCGCCGCCCCCGTCGTCTTCTTCTTCGCGGCCGTCGCCGCCCTCGGCTGCTTCCGCCTCGTCGACGCCGATCTCTGGCTCTACCTGCGCGTCGGCGAGGGGATATGC
>CALLYX010000194.1 GCA_937858775.1 uncultured bacterium
GGAAGAGGAGTTTGAGATAGTCGTTGATCTCGGTCATGGTCCCGACGGTGGATCGCGAGCTCCGCACCCGCGCGGCGCGGTCGATGGCGATGGAGGGCGGAATGCCGTCGATGAGATCGGCCTTCGGCCTGTCCACCCGGTCGAGAAACTGCCGGGCGTAAGGGGAGAACGACTCCACGTAGCGCCGCTGCCCCTCGGCGTATAGCGTGTCGAAGGCCAGGGACGATTTCCCGGACCCGCTCACCCCCGTGACCACGGTCAGGGCGTTGAGTGGAATGTCGAAGGAAACGCCTTTCAGATTGTTCTGGCGGGCCCCGCGGACTCGGACGAACCCGCGCGCTCGATGGCTCATATCCCCATTGTATCCCGCCGCGAGGGGCGGGGCAAATCAGGAATCCGGGATCCGGCCGCGATATCGCGTTGCGCCTGAAGTCGTTACAAGGGAAAAGGCGCAGGGGACGGCCTTGGAAGCGGTCTGGGGGAGAGGGCGGCCCGGCGCGGGGCCGGCGTTTCAGGGGAATATCAGTGGTAGTGGTATTCCGCGCTTGCGCTGAGGATGAGCGGTATCGCGGCGAGGCTGCAGGCCCCGGCGGCGAGGTAGGCGGCCGGGTAGCCGAACGCCCCGCCCATCCAGCCGAAGACGAGCGCCCCCACGGACTGCGCCGACACCATTGCCACGAACATCGATCCGCTCGTCCCCCCCAGGCGCTCTCGCGGGAAGAGCCGGGCGATCCCCACGTAGGAGAAAACCGTAAAGGCGGCATCCCCCGCCTCGTGGACCAGGCGGAAGGCGAACGCGGCGGCCACGTTCTTCATCGCCCCGAAGGCGATCAGGCCGGCGCCGGAGAGCGCGATCGCGACGAGGACGAGGCGCACGCTCGAGTCGCCCCGGTCGCGCCGCACCCCGAAGTAATAGCTGACGCACCCAAGGAAGACGATCGGGACCCCCATGAAGATCCCGGAGGAGGCCGTCCCCAGGCCGAGGTCGTCCCGGAGGAACGGTGCGTAACACGCGATCTCGGCGCCCCAGTGCAGGCAGAAGAGGACGAGGGCCGCGACGAAGAGGAGCACCCGCCTCTTCGCGAGATCACGGCCGTACATGGAGAGCGGCCCGGCGCTGAGGGATGCCGGGCGGAGCAGCGCGGCGCACCCGACGAGGGCTAGGAGGATCGCGGAGGAGGATAGAAAGACCGTCCGAAAATCCATCGCCGTCAGCAACAGGCTGCCCGCGATGACCCCGGTCCCCATGGAGAATTGCGGGAGGAAGGTGTAGAGGCCGATCTCCCGCCCCTGCCTGGAGGGGTCGTGCGACTTGAGAAAGAGCGCGTTCATCGTCACGCGCACGACGTTGTTGCCGAGTCCGCCGATGAAAAAAAGGGCGACCATTGACGGGAAACCGCGGGCGAAGGCGAGGCCGAGATAGAAGAGGAACACGAGGGCGAGGCCGAAAAGGGTGTTCCCCCGCGCCCCGAAGCGGTCCTCGAAAAACCCTATAAGGAACGAGCCGAAGAGCGCCGTGGCCGTGTAGAGCATGAGAAGGAAGCCGGTGCGCCCCCCGCCGAGGCCCCGGCCCGCGAGGAAGATGGCGAGGAGGAAGTATGTGAAGTGGACGACGAAGGTGTAGAGGGCGATGATGAGGTAATTGAGAAACCTGTTGCGCTCCATCAGGATCCCGCGCGGCCGCCCGCCCCCCTGAAATCCTTCAAGACGAGTTCGGTCCGCGGGATGCCGTTCCACTCGCCGCGCCGCGGGACGTAGGCGATGTCAAGGGTCCGGCCGGGGGCGATCTCGCCGGCGCGCCCCGCCATCCCCCATCCTACGCACTCGAACGGGCCGGCGGCGCCCTCGGCCGGTGAGACGGGGAAGGCGAGATGCGTTTTCCGGCTTCCCATGACGCGTGCCGCCCCCGCCGCCCTCACCCCCTCCGAGGCGAAAACCGGCTGCGGGTTGCCGGCGCCGAACGGCTCGAAACGCGCGAGCGCGCCGAGGAGGCGCGGGCTGAGCTCGTCCAGCGGGAGAAGGCAGTCGATGGCGAGGGATGGGACGAGGTCCTCCTCGGCTATGAGTTCCTCGGCAACCGAGGAGAATCGCTCCCTGAACGCCTCGATGTTGCGGAGGGGTATGGTTAGGCCGGCGGCGTGCCGGTGCCCCCCGAACGAGGTGAACAGGTCGCGGCAGCGCGAGAGTCCGCCGAAGAGATCGAAGCCGGGGATGCTGCGCGCGGAGCCGTGCCCGGACTCCTCCCCGAGCGCGATGACCACGGCGGGGCGGTGGAACCGCTCCATGATGCGGGCCGCCACGATGCCGATGACGCCGGGGTGCCAGTTCCTTCCCGCCACGACAAGCGCCTTTCCCCGCCCGCCCTCCCCGCACCGCTCGATCTGTCCGATCGCCTCCTCGGTGATCGCCTTCTCTATCGCCTGGCGCCGCGCGTTCAGGCGATTCAGCTCGCGCGCGACCGGCATGCATCTCCCGAAATCCGATTCGAGGAGGAGGCTAGTCGCGTCCTCCGGCCGCCCCACGCGCCCAGCCGCGTTCAGGCGGGGGCCGACCTGGAATGCCAGGTGGCGGGCTAGAAGGGCGGGGGGGCCGAGCGCGGCGGCGCGGAGCAGCGCCTCGATCCCCGGGATGGCGGGTCGGTTCATCGCCGCTAGGCCGAGGGCGGCGATGATCCGGTTCTCCCCGCGGAGGGGGGCGACATCCGCGACCGTGCCGAGCGCCGCGAGCTGCAGGATCTCGTCCCACGGCAGCGTGGCGCGGAGTTCCTCGACCAACGCGCGCGCGAACTTGAGCACCACCCCGGCCGCAGCAAGCTCCTCGAACGGGTATGGGCACTCCTCCTTCTTGGGGTTCACGACCGCGGTCGCGGGGGGGAGGCCGGCTTCGGGAATGTGGTGGTCAATGACCACGACGTCGATCCCGGCGCGGCGCGCCTCGGCGACCGGCTCGATCGCCTCGGTGCCGCAGTCGAGCGTCACGATGAGCGAGGCGCCCGCGGCGGAGGCCTGCCGCACGCCCCGGGCGTTGAAACCGTACCCCTCCGCGTTGCGGTCGGGATGGCAGAACGCGTAGCGCATCCCGAGGGCCTCCAGCACCTTCCCCATGGCGGCGGTCGAGGTGATCCCGTCCACGTCGTAGTCGCCGAAGAGGAAGACCTTTTCCCCGCGCTCGCGGGCGAGGTGGCGCGCGCCAACGACGCCACGCGGCAGGCGTTCGAGCAAGGAGTAGTGGCACTCAAGGACAGCATGGCGTCGGCGACTGCAAGTGAAACCGAAGCCTGGTCGGTGGTCGCCCAACTCGTGGGGGCGGTGGAGCTGGCGCGGGCGATGCCGTCGGAGGCGACGCGGGAGGCGTACGTGAGGGGCGTTCTGGGGCTCGTCGCCCGTTGCGGCGGGCGCGGGCCGGAACAGATCACCGTCGACGAGGCGCGGGCCTACATCGCGTGGCTGAAGTCCTCGGGCGCGTCGCCCGCGGTGCGGTCTAACGC
>CALLYX010000195.1 GCA_937858775.1 uncultured bacterium
TCGATGACCCTCAGCGGGTCCACGGTGGTGATGGCGTGGCCGACGGCGCTCCGCTCGCTGTCCGGGGCGACGATCGCGATCTCGTCCGTTTTCCTCATCCGCGCCTGGAGCGCGTAGAGGCCTGGGGCGTTGATCCCGTCGTCGTTCGTGAGCATTATCCTCATGGGAGATGGATTATGCCACATTCCCGCTCGCGTGGGGAGGGTTTCCCAATCGGGTTCGCGAGAAACGCCTGCGGTTTGGACACGGAGGCGCGGAACCGTCGTTTCTCCACGACGGGGGGGAGGATCGTGTCGGCGCAAGCGGAACGGCCCGCGGAGGGTTCCGTAGACGGGGCACGGGGATCACGGGGCGGCGCGCGGCGGGCTCTCCACGACAAGCGTCACCGGGCCGTCGTTCTCGAGCGCGACCAGCATACTCGCCCCGAACCGCCCCGTCTTCACCGGCGCGCCCGCCCCGCGCAGCAGCGCGACGAACCGCCCGTAGAGCGCCTCCCCCTCTTCCGGCGGCGCCGCCGCGTCGAAGCCCGGCCTCCTCCCCCTCCGGCAGTCGCCGTAGAGCGTGAACTGCGGCACCACGAGGGCCTCCCCCCCCGCGTCCAGGAGGGAGCGGTTCATCTTCCCGGCCTCGTCCTCGAAGATACGGAGGTTCGCGATCTTCTCCGCGAGCCAGGCCGCGTCCTCCCCCCGGTCGCCCCTCCCGACGCCGAGGAGGACCAGGAGCCCGGGCCCCGTCGCGGCGATCTCCTCCCCTCCGACCTCGACCGACGCCCTCCTCACCCGCTGCACCACCGCCCTCATTCCATCCCCCCGCCCGCGGGCGCCCGCCCCGGGATCCGCGCCGCTTGCCTCGACCCCGCCCGAGCCGTATCACGCGCACTCGAGCGTCCGCAGGCGGTTGAGCGCGGCCGCCACCTCCAGCATCCGGGGCATAGCGTAGTCGCCACGGCGGTGCGGCGACAAGACGTCCATCCCCTTCTCCGCGAGGTCGCGCTCGACGCGCGCGAGCGCCTCCGCGAGCGTCGCCCTCCCGTCCAGGTAGCGCTCCCGCGCGTAGAGTATGGCGTCGCCGATCGCCCGCGCCTGGGCTGCGTCGACGATCTGCTCCACGCGGGAGAGGTCGATCGCATGCTCGCCGAAGAGGATGGCCGAAAGCCCCCTCGCGGCGATCCGCGGCCCCCGCCCCCCGCGCGACGGGTCGATGCTCGCGGGGAGCGGGCGGCGCGCCCTCACCTCCCCGAATCGTTCCCCCCCCTCACGCGCGCGTCCGATCCCGTGCGCCCGCGCGATCTCCCTCGCGCGCGCGGTGACGTCCACGGGGATGTACTCGTCCATCATGATCACCGTGTCCGCGGCGTCGAAGTAGTCGCCGGAGCCGCCCATGACAAGGAGCGTGGAGACGCCGAGGTCGCGCCGGAGCTGCCCTACCTTGTCGACGAACGGCGTGATCGGCTCCTTCCCCTTCGCGACCAGGCGCTGCATCCGCCCGTCCCGGATCATGAAGTTCGTCGCCGAGGTGTCCTCGTCGATGAGGAGCACCCGCGCCCCCGCCTCGATCGCCTCCATGATATTCGCCGCCTGCGACGTCGATCCGCTCGCGTCCCGGGTGGAGAAGGATGAGGTGTCCTTGCCGAACGGGAGGTTCGAGATGAACGGGCTGATGTCCACGCCCGCCACGCTGCGGCCGTCCTCGGCGCGGATCTTCACGGCGCGCGCGTCGGTCACGACCAGCTCCCGCCCGTCGCCGGGGATATGGTCGTAGACCCCCTTCTCGACGGCGTTGAGAAGCGTCGACTTCCCGTGGTAGCCGCCCCCCACGACGAGCGCGACCCCCGCCGGTATTCCCATCCCCGCCACGCGCCCGCGATTCGGCGTTGAAAACTCCACGCGCAGGGAGTCGGGGGAGCGGAACGGCACGACCCGCCCCTCGGCGAGCGGCCGGTCGTCCGCGCCGCTTGAGCGCGGCAGGATCGAGCCGTCGGCGATGAACGCGACGAGCCCCTTCCCCGCGAGGGCGCCGCGGATGGACTCGGCGTCCTCCGCCGTCCCGACGTGCCGATCGAGCGCCTCCGCGTCGAGGTTCCGGTAGCGGAGCGCCCCCTCGACGAGTGCGGGTATCTCGCCGAAGAAGATCTCCTCCGCCTGCCCACCGAGCACCGTCCTCCCCCGCGCCGGGAGACCGACGACGAAGCGCGCCTCGATCCCATCGTCCCGGATCGTCACCGAGGTGCGCCGCAGGACCTCCTGCGGGGGGCGGTCGATCGAGATGAGGCCGCTCCCGCCCGTCCCGCGGCTCCCGGCGCGCGAACGCGAGGAGAGGGCGCTGAAGCCGCGGGCGAGGAAATCCTCGAGCGCCGTCGCCCGAGTGCGGGTCCGGAAGGTCTCCCCCGGGAAGCCCGCCACGGCGCGCGGCACGGTCACGATCACCCGGCTCGGCGGGGCGAACGGGTCCGGCTGGACGTGATCCAGGTCGAGGACGAAGCCCGGGAACGCGTACGCCCCCCGCAGATCCCTGTACGCCGGGTACCCCCGCCCGTCTATCCTGCGAAGGGCCTCCTTGAGATGCTCGGCCTGTTTCATGCGGCGCACCGCCCCTGGAACGCCGCGGCGTTGACGCGGCGCTGCGTTTCTGCGATCATCCAAGTGTAACCGGTCCGGGCCGCCTCGCGCAACAAATCCGCTTCCCGGCGGCAGGGCCCGAGGGGGTGGGTTGATGCGTCTTATGCGCGTCGGTCCGCCGGGCGGGGAACGGCCGGCGGTCATGGGACGGGACGGGGTGCCGCGCGACATCTCTTCCATAATCCCGGACCTCTCCCCGCCGCACCTGGAGAGGATCGACATCGTCCGAGCCCTGCTCTCTTCCGATCCGGCCGCCCTCCCGCCAATTCCGCCCGGCAGCCGCACGGGGCCGTGCGTCGGGGCCCCGGGGAAGATCGTATGCATCGGCTACAACTCCAAGGCGCACACCTCGCAGATGGGAAGGCCGGGGGGCGGGGACGGAGGCTTGATGGTCTTCCTCAAGCCGTTGAGCGCCCTCAGCGGGCCGAATGATCCGATACCGTATCCGCGCTGCGCGAGGAAGCTGGACTGGGAGGCGGAGCTCGCCGTGGTGATCGGAACGAAGGGCAAGTACATCGGCGAGGGCGAGGCGGCCGCGCACATCCTCGGATACACCTGCTTCAACGACCTCTCGGACCGCTTCTGGCAATTCGAGACGGACGACTCGCAGTTCACCAAGGGGAAGGGGTTCGACGGCTTCGCACCCGCCGGGCCTTATCTCGTCACGCCCGACGAGGCGGGCGATCCGTCGGACCTCGCCGTGCGCCTGTGGGTCAAC
>CALLYX010000196.1 GCA_937858775.1 uncultured bacterium
CCTCCGTGACCAGCGCTTTTTTTCCCCTCTCGGTCGCCCATTCCCCCACCCCCCAGACGACGGCGATAAAAACCCCGATGAGGGGGATATAGGTGTAACGATCCGCAAAGGCGTGGCTGCCGATCTGGATGAGACCGCTGACGGGCAGGAGACTGATAAGGTACCAAAACCAGCCTACCAGATAAAACGGCTGGGATTTGCACCTGTTCACCGCCAGGAAGGTGAGCGCCGCCAGAATCGCCAGGGAGACGACTACGGTCCCCGCGGGCCATCCCCCGGGATGGAGATAATGGACGGTAAGACCAACCGGCCAGACCGTCTTGCAAAGATAGAAGACATAGGCAACCACGGCATTGGTCAAGCGGGAAAAAAGCGGAAACTCAACGAATGTTTTCAGGGCCCCCACCTGCGTTTCCGCTGCCATGGTGACCATCCCCACGGCGAAACCGAGGATCAGCATGGGCAGCTTCTCTCCGATCACCATCAGGATCTTCCCCCGTTCAACCGACTCGCCGTTGAATCCCACCAGGCGCCGGCAAGGCCAGATGTCCAGCAACAGCAGGATGACGGGAAGGGTCACCACCATCGGCTTCGCCGCCAGCCCCAGGAGGAAAGACAGCAGCACCAGGGCATAACGCCCCCATCCCGGCCGTTCCACGTACCGGGCGTAAAGGAGGAGCGTCAGCATCCAGAAGAAGACGGCGTAGGTGATCCTCATCCGGGCACACCTCATCGGCCGCCGCCCGCCGCGCGGGCGGCTGTGCTGAAAAATCGGGAGCCGGCCGGTTACCTCCGCCCGCGCGGCCTGAACGGCCTGCGCGGCCGGCGCTCCTCCTCCGGATCGTCCTGGCCCGTGAGGACCGCCCTTCGGCTGAGGTTGATGCGACCCTGTTCGTCGATCCCGGTGACCTTCACGTCGATCTGGTCCCCGACGTTCACCACATCGGTGACCTTCGCGACGCGGTGGTCGGCGAGCTTGGAGATGTGCACAAGCCCCTCCTTGCCGGGCATTACCTCCACGAACGCCCCGAAGTCCAGGACGTTCTTGACGACCCCGGGATAGATCTTGCCGACCTCGACCTCGGCGGTGCGGCGCCGCACCTCCTCGACCGCCTTCTCGAGCCCCTCTGGGTTGATGACGGAGACGCTGACCGTGCCGTCGTCCTCGACGTCGATCTGGGCGCCGGTGTCCTGGCAGATCTTCTTGATGAACTTGCCCTTCGGGCCGATCAGGTCGCCGATCTTGTCCACCGGGATCTTGATCTGGACGATGCGGGGGGCGTACCGCGAGATCTCCGGCCGCGGCGAAGAGATCGCGCGGTCCATGACATCCAGTATGGCCAGCCTGCCGGCGCGGGCCTTCTCGAGCGCCGCGGCGAGCACGTCCGCCCCGATCCCCTCGATCTTGCTGTCGAGTTGGAAGGCGGTGATCCCCTTCCGCGTCCCGGCCACCTTGAAGTCCATGTCGCCGAGGGCGTCCTCGGAGCCGAGGATGTCGGTCAGGATGATGGACCTGTCCCCCTCCCGCACGAGGCCCATGGCGATCCCCGCAACCGCGCTGCTGACGGGCACGCCGGCGTCCATCAGCGAGAGGCTCCCCCCGCAGACGGTGGCCATCGACGAGGAGCCGTTGGACTCCAGGATGTCCGAGACGATCCGCACCGTGTACTGGTAATCCTTCGGCAGCACGCCGAGGAGGGCGCGCTCCGCGAGATTCCCGTGCCCGATCTCGCGGCGGGCCGGGCCTCGGATGGGCTTCACCTCCCCCACGCAGAAGGGCGGGAAGTTATAGTGCAGCATGAAGCTCTTGGAGCTCTCCCCCTCGTACGCCTCGAGGCGCTGCGCGTCCTGAGGGGTCCCGAGCGTCGTGACCGCGAGCGCCTGGGTCTCGCCGCGGGTGAAGAGGGCGCTGCCGTGCGTGCGCGGCAGTATCCCCACCTCGCAGATTATCGGGCGGATATCGTCCACGCCGCGACCGTCCACGCGGACCCCCCGCTCGACGACGAGGGCTCGGACCTTCTTCTCCTCCGCGGCCTCGAAGATCGACTCGATCGCCGAGTCGTCCGCCTCCGGGAAGCGGGCCTTCATCGCCGCGCGCGTCTCCTCCAGCAGCGCCCCGAGCGCCGCCTCCCGGTTCTTCTTCCCCTTCGTCATCAGGGCCGGCTCGAGACGGTCGGCGATGAAGCCGTCGACGGCCGACGCGAGCGCCGGGTCAGGGTGGTCGGGTTGGGGCGCCTTCTCCTTCTCGCGCCCGGCCTTCGCGCATAGCCGCTTGACGGCCTCGACTATGAGCTTGATCTGGGCATGCGCGGCGGCGAGGGCCTGGACCATGTCCGTCTCGGATATCTCCCGCGCGCTCCCCTCCACCATGATGATCGCGTCGGCCGTGCCGGCGACCACGATCTCAATGTCGCTCGCGTCGCCCTCGGCGTACGTCGGGTTGATGATCCACTTGCCGTCCATCCTGGCCACCCGCACGCAGCCGACCGCCTCGGTGAACGGCAGCGGCGAGAGCAGGCAAGCCGCGGCGCCGCCGACCACGGAAAGGATGTCGGGATCGTTCTCGTTGTCCGCCGAGAGCACCGCGTTTATGATCTGGACCTCCCGGCGGAAGCCGGCCGGGAAAAGGGGGCGCAGGGGGCGGTCGGTCAGGCGCATGGTGAGGATCTCTTTCTCCGTGGGCCGCCCCTCCCTCTTGATGAACCCCCCGGGGAACATCCCGGCGGCGGATGTCTTCTCGCGGTAGTCGACCGTCAGGGGGAAGAAATCCACCCCCTCGCGCTCGCGCTGGGCTGCCGTCACCGTGCACAGGACCACCGTGTCCCCGTACCGGACCGTGCACGCCCCGTGCGCCTGCTTGGCCAGCTTGCCCGTCTCGATGACGAGCTCCTTGCCGTTGATTGTCGTCGAAACCGTGTGGACCATAACCGTACCTTTCTCCTCTCCACCCTCACTCTATTCGGCTGCGGGCGCGAATCGCGCGGCCCCCATAGGGCGTGAAAGCCCGCTCGTGCCGGCCTCGCGCGACGCGCGCAACGCCGGGGACCCGAGGCGGGCTATTTCCTCAGCTCGAGCTTCCTGATCAGCGTCTTGTAGCGCTCCTCGCTAACCCGGCGCAGGTAGTCGAGCAGCTTGCGCCGCCGCCCCACGAGCATCAGCAGCCCCCTGCGCGAGTTGTGATCCTTCGCGTGGAGCTTGAGGTGCCCCGCGAGGTCGTTGATCCTCGCCGTGAGCAGCGCCACCTGGACATCGGCCGATCCGGTGTCTTTATCGTGCAGGCGGTACGCCTTGACAAGCGCTTCCTTTCTATCCGAATCCATCGCCATGGTGCCTTCTCCTCTCCCCGTTGCTCCCCCATCCGCGCGCGCCGTCGGCGACTCGGCCGGCCCAGAAGAGGGACTATTCGTACGCGCCCCCGCGCCGCGCGCGGGGCACGCCTTCCTTCGAGGCAGTAGTATGCAGCATCCGCCGCGCAATTGCAATGTCGCGTTGCATCCGCTCCGCGAGCGCCGCCCTTGAACGGAATCGGCGCTCTGGGCGTATCTTCCCGTCCGGGAAGACCTCCATCGGGCGGCCGTAGAGGTCGCCGCTGAAGTCGAAAAGGTGAACCTCCACCACGCCGTCACAGTCGATATTGAGAACGCCGTCGCGCGGCTTCCCCCCCGAGACGGTGGCGCGGGCGGCATAGACGCCCGGAGGCGGACGCAGCACCCCGGGCAGGTCGAGGTTGGCCGTCGGGACGCCCAGGGACCTGCCCAGCGCCTTTCCCCTGACCACGATCCCGCGAAGCGAATACGGCCTCCCCAGGAGGCGCGACGCCCCTGCGAGGTCGCCGCGGCGGATGAGCCCGCGGATCGCCGTCGAGCTCACCTTTCTCCCGCCGAGCTCGCCCCTGCCGGCCACGACGACCGTGAACCCGTGCGCCCCGCCGGCCTCCCGGAGGAGCCGTATCCCGCCCCTCCTCCCGCGCCCGAATGCGAAGCCCGGCCCCACGACGATCCCGGCGACCCTCGCCGCCGGGAGAAGGCGGTCGCGCAGAAATTTCGCCGCGTCCATGGCGGCGATCCCCCGCGTGAACGGGAGTACGATGCAGAGCCGGACCCCGCGCGCGGCCAGGAGGGCAAGGCGGTGCTCCTCCGCGACGATCAGGGGCGGGGGCGCCCCCCCGAGCGCGCCGCGCGGATGGGGTGAAAACGTGAGCACCGCGGGGACCGCCCGGAGGCGCCTCGCCTCGCGCAGGAGCGCCGCCACGACCGCCCCGTGCCCGAGGTGGACGCCGTCGTAGACGCCGATCGAGACGACGATGCGCCCCGCGGCCGCAAGCGCCGGGTCTTCCAGGCCGTTGATGACCTTCATCGCCTGCCCGCCGGCGGGACGATCCATGGAACGAGGAGGGCATGTGGGCGCCCCGACCCTTTTCCCGGAAGCGCCGCCCGGCGTCGCCTTCATCGAACGCATCCCCCGTTCACCCGGCCGGGAGGAGGCGCGACTCCATCTCCCCCCGCGTCATCTTCAGCAGTTCGGCGAGCGGCGTCGCGCGGTCGAGGGCGAGATCGCCCACCCGCGTCCTCACGAGTTCCGTCATGTGCGCGCCGCACCCCAGCGCCCCCCCTATCTCCGCGCAGAGGGTGCGCACGTAAGTCCCCTTCGAGCACCGCACCCGCAGCCTCGCGAATGGGGGGGCGAAGTGAAGAAGCTCGATCTCGTGGATGACGATCGGCCGCGGAAGCCGCTCGACCGTGATTCCGCTCCGGGCCAGCCGGTGGAGCGGCTGTCCCCCCCGTTTCAGCGCCGAGTACATGGGGGGCACCTGTGATCGCGCGCCGGAGAGGCCCGCGAGCGCGCCGCGGAAGGAGGCCTCGGTCACGCCCCTCCACTCCCCGCGCCCCGTGACCTTTCCGTCCGCGTCCTGGGTGTCCGTGTCGACCCCGAGCTCGAGCGCGGCGAGATACTCCTTCTCCATCCCCTGGTAGCGGTCCAGGCGCCGCGTGGCCGCGCGCCCCAGGCCGAGCACCAGGACCCCCTCGGCCGACGGGTCAAGCGTCCCCGCGTGGCCGGTCTTCCGGTATCCGAAGCGGCGCCGAACGGCGTCCACGACGTCGTGCGACGTCATTCCCCGCGGTTTCGCCACGACGAGGATCCCGCTCCGCCCCTCCAGCGCGGGCGATCTCGCCCCTGATCTCATCGCACACCCTCCGTATCGCCTCTTCCGGCGGCCCCGCGACGGTCGCCCCGGCGGCGCCCCGGTGCCCCCCGCCGCCCCACCGGGCGGCGACGGCGTTGACGTCGACCGCCGCGTCGCGCGAGCGCAGGCTGACGCGGACCCCTGCGCCGTCCGGGGCCTCCTCGAAGAGCGCGGCCGCCCTCACGCCGGCGATGTCGCGCGCGTAGTTGATGAAGCCGTCCGCGTCCTCGGGCGTCGCCCCGGTCTCGGCGTACATGGTCGGGGTGATGCGGAGCCAGGCGAACTCCCCGCCCGGGTCCAGCCGCATTCCGCCGAGGACCTTCGCCAGCAGGCGCACCTTCCGCGCCGGGTGCGATGCGTATATCCGCTCGGCGATCTCGCCCGGATCAGCCCCCCCTTCGATCAGTTCCGCCGCCGCGCGGTGCGTGAACGGGGTGGTGTTGCTGTAGGAGAAGCGGCCGGTGTCGGTGACGATCCCCGCGTACAGGCAGAGGGCGATCTCCCGGTCGACCGCCACCCCGAGCTCCTTCAGCAACTGCATGACGAGCTCGGCGGTGGAGGAGGCGCCGGGGTCGACCCAGTGGACGTTTCCCCAGCGGATATTGCTCGGGTGGTGGTCGATATTCACCACCAGCGGCATGGAGCCGACACGTTCCGCGAGCCGTCCGAGCCGTTCGGGCCTCGGGGTGTCGAGGACGACCGCCGGCCCCGCGGGCGGCGCCCACGCGTCCTCGGGGACGCGTATCCGGGCGCTGCCCGGCAGGAAACGGCAATTGGCCGGGACCGGGTCGGAGAGCCACACCTCCGCCGCCTTCCCCATCCGGTCGAGGGCCGCGGCGAGGGCGAGCTGGGAACCGACGCAGTCGGCGTCGGGCCGCACGTGCCCGCAGATGAGGAAACGCCGCCGCTCGCGCAGCAGTCGCGCGATCCGGAGGACGGGCGGCTCATCCTTCGTCATGCCCCTCCGCCGCCTCCCCCCGGCCGCGCCTCTCGCGTTCGATCTTGTCGAGGATCTCCATGATGTGGAAACCCCTGTCCGCGGAGTCATCGACGGCGAAATCGAGGCGGGGGGTGTAGCGGAGACGCACACGCGCGCCGAGCTCCCGTTGGATATACCCCCCGGCGCTCGCAACGCCGGCCATCGTCTCCTCCTTCTGCTTCTCGGTTCCCATCACGCTCAAGTAGACCTTCGCGCGGGTGAGGTCCGGGCTCGCCTTGACGCCGGTCACCGTCACGAATTCGATGCGCGGATCCTTCAGCCCGCGTTGAAATATGAGCCCCAGCTGCTCCTTCAGGAGCTGCTCGACCCGCTCCATCCGCCTGCTGGCCATGACGATCCCTCCTCCCCGCGTCCCCCTCCCCCTCGGCCGCCATGGGGTTCATGGACGAGGCGGAAATAGATGGCCCGCGCGCCGCGCTAGAGCATCTGTATGCAATAATCCGCCAGGATCGCGTCGCCGCGGCGTTCCATGCTGCGCGCGACCCCCTCGAGAACCTCGTGCGCGCGTTCGCGGTCCGGCGCCACGGTGACCGCGGCGAGGTGGGCGGAGCACCACTTATCGTGATCGGCGACCTCGGCGATCGCGACGTTGAAGCCGGCGCGCGCCCGGTCCTTCACCGACCTCAGCACCCGCCGCTTGTCCTTGAGGGAGCGGTTCGCGGGCATGCTGAGCTGCATCTCCATGACGCCTATGATCATGACGGCCGCGTGAATTTCCGTCCGGCGCCTTCGCGCCGGGAAAGGGGATCGCGCGGGGGGAATGGGCCGGGGGCCGGGCGCCGCCCCGCGGCGCGTTCAGAGCTTCTGCGGGACCTTCTCCATCCGGTACGCCTCTATGACATCCCCTTCGCGGAGGTCCTTGAGGTTCGCGAGCCGGATGCCGCACTCCGTGCCGCTCTTGACCTCCTTGACCTGTTCCTTGAAGCGGCGCAGCGACAGGATGGCGCCCTCGTGCACGATCTTGTCCCCGCGCACGACGCGCGCGCGGGCGTTCTCCACGACCTTTCCCTCCACGACGAGGCTGCCGGCGACCGGGTCGCCCTTGACCGCCTTGAAGATCTGCTTCACTTCCGCGCGCCCGATGATCGTCTCGCGGATCGCGGGTTCAAGCAATCCCTCCATCGCCTTCCGGACGTCCTCGATCGCCTCGTAGATGACGTCGTAGAGTTTGATCTCAACGTCCTCCCTGCGGCTCAGCTCCTTCGCGTCCACGTCGATCCTGGTGTGGAAGCCGATTATCACGGCGTCGGAGGCGGAGGCGAGCATCACGTCGCTCTCGTTGATGTCGCCCACCGCGCATCGGAGATTCCTGACGGAGACCCGCTCGGTGCCGAGCTTCCGCAACGCGTCGCCGAGCGCCTCCACCGACCCCTGGACGTCGCCCTTGAGGATAAGCCGGAGTTCCTTCGTCTTGCCGGCCGAGATCTTCGAGAAGAGCTCCTCGAGCGTCATCTTGCCCTGGGAGGCGCCGCCGGCCGCGCCCCGCTTCAGGCGGCGCTCCTCCGCTAGGGCCTTCGCCGCCCGCTCGCTCTCGGCCCCCAGGACCTCCTCGCCCGGCCGGCAGACCCCGCCGAGACCGAGCACCTCCACCGGCTTGGCCGGGCCGGCCTCCCGGACGCGCTGGCCCCTGTAGTCGAAGAGCGCCTTTACCTTTCCGGAGGCGGTCCCGCAGACGATCGGGTCGCCGACCCTGAGCGTGCCGCGCCTCACCAGCACCGTCGCGACCGCCCCGCGCTCTTTGTCCATCTTGGCCTCGATCACCACCGCCCGGGCGGGGGCGGAAGGATTGGCCTTGAGCTCCATCATCTCCGCCTGGAGGATTATCATCTCCAGCAGATGGTCGAGCCCCTTCCGCGCGGTGGCGGAGACGTCGCAAAAGATCGTCTGCCCGCCGTAATCCTCCGGGCTGAACCCGAGATCCATCAACTGCCTCCTGACCTTCTCCGGCTGGGCGCCCGGCTTGTCTATCTTGTTCACGGCTACCATGATCGGAACCCCGGCCGCGCGGGCGTGGTCGACCGCCTCGCGCGTCTGCGGCATCACCCCGTCGTCCGCGGCGACCACGAGGACGGCGATGTCCGTGACGCCGGCCCCCCGCGCCCTCATGGCCGTGAACGTCTCGTGCCCGGGGGTGTCGAGGAAGGTGATCCTGCCCCTCGGCAGGGCCGCCTCGTACGCGCCGATGTGCTGGGTGATGCCGCCTGACTCCTCCTCCACGACCTTGCTCTTGCGTATCGCGTCGAGGAGCGACGTTTTGCCGTGGTCGATGTGCCCCATGAACGTCACCACCGGGGGCCTGGGGACCAGGTCCTTCGGGTCATCCTTGAACTCCTCTTCCCCGGCAGGCGCCTTCTCCGCCACGATCTCCGCCTCGCAGCCGTACTCGTGGGAAACGATCTCGACCGTATCGGCGTCGATATTCTGGTTGATCGAGACCATGACGCCGAATTTGACGAGGGTGCGCACGACATCCTCGGGCTTCGCCTGGAGAAGCTCGGCCAGCTTTCGGGGGTTTACCGGCATCGTCACGGAGATCTTCCTGGGGGGGACGGGCGCCGGCGCTGTATGCGGCTGGGGCTGCGGAGGTATCGCCGCCGGCGGCTTCTTCGCCGCCGGGGCGGGTGCTGAAGGCCGGGCCTTCGCGGCGGGGGCCGCCGGGGTTTTCGCTGCGGGAGCCGCCGGGGGTTTCGCGGCGGGAGCCGCCGGGGATTTCGCGGTGCGGGCCGCTTGGGGTTTCACCGCGGCGGTTTTCTTCGCCTCGGGGGGGGCCTTCGGTTTTACGGGCGCGCCCTTCACGCGCGCCGCGGTTTCCTCGTCGATGGTGCTGGAGGCGCTCTTTGCCGCCACCCCCATGCCGGCGAGGCGCGCGATAATCTCCTTGCTCTCGACGCCCATTTCCCTGGCCAGATCGTATATTCTCACGCGCACGGTCGCACCCCCCTTACATGTTCATTTATGGCGTATCTCCGTTTTTCCGCGTCATGCCCCTGTTTCGACGGTGGGGCCGCCCTTCTCCTCGCCGGCGCCTTCCGATCCGTCCTCCGCTTCCGTATCTTCGATCTCGCACAGCCCCGCGCCGCCCGCGGCCTCCCCCGGCTCCCCTGCCGGCGCCGGTTCGGCCTCACCGCTTTCCGCCCCAGCCGCATCCGCGGCGGGCGTTTCCGCTTCGCCGGAGGCCGGCGCATCGGTCGCATCAGCGGCCGGCGCCCCCGCCTCATCCGCGGCGGGCGTTTCCGCTTCGCCGGAGGCCGCCGCATCGGTCGCATCGGCGGCCGGCGCCCCCACCGCTTCCGCGGGTGGCTCTTCCGCCGGCAGGCGGAAATCCGCGACGGCGTGCACGATC
>CALLYX010000197.1 GCA_937858775.1 uncultured bacterium
TATCCAAGCCATCTTCGAGAGCGGCCGCCGGATCCGGCGCGCTTTTAGGCGGGATGCGGGGCGCGGTCATCCGGGCCCCTCGGATTTCCGCCGTTCTCTCCGATTGTGAACCGAGATAAAATTCCAGCGCGATAACCGAAAGGCGCAACTTCCATCGTGTACGAATGTTCCGCCCCTTGCGCTCCTCGAGTCCCGCAATAATCCTTGCGCCCTTCCCATCCCCCGCCTATCCTGACGATGCGTTCTGTCTCAGGGTGGAGGGCCGGATCGAGGCGAATGGCTTTGGAAGCGGTTTCGGGGCCTGAAAACAGCGCCTGAGACGGAAGGGAGGATCCGCCCGGACCGGTATCGCTATTCCCCCGCGCGGCGGGCGTGTCGTTCGGCGGCGATTTACACCGTCGATCCCCCGCGGCGCCTCGGTCGGCGCCGGGCGGCATTGCGGACAGCCGGGAAGATCCACCGGTTACCAGGGACGCTGAAAGGGGTGCAGTGGAATGAAAGCAGCGGTTTATGTTCTGATGCTCGCGGCCGCCTGCCGGCCGCCGGGCGCGAAGAAGGAGGGCGCTTGCGTGAATATCCCAAGCACCATATCGAATGAAGCGCGGGCATTTCTGGGGGCGCTGCCCGACTTGGATCTTGCTCCTCCGCTGCCGGCCCCCGCCGAGGTTGACAAATGGGAAAAAATACAGCGGGAGGAGGAGGCCCGGGCCCTTGAAATGCAGAAACCCCTGGTCGATCGGCTCCGGCCGACCGTCGCGAAGATGGAGATCGGGGGCGTTCCCGTCCTCGACATAAGGCCCAGGGGATGGAAGGACGACGGCAAGCTGCTGGTGTACACGCACGGCGGTGCCTACACGTTCTACAGCGCTGCGTCGACGCTCGCCTGCAGCGCCCTGGCGGCCGACAGCACGGGCCTCCGCGTCATTTCCATCGACTATACGCCGGCGCCGCGCTCGAAATGGCGCCGGACGCTCGCCCAGGTCACGGCGGTTTTCAGGGAACTCGGGAAGCTGGGTTATGCCATGGGCGATATAGCCGTCTTGGGCGACTCCGCGGGCGGCGGGCTTGCGGCCGGGTCCGTGTTGAAGATGCGGGACGACGGCATGGGGATGCCGGCCGCGGTGATTCTCTGGGCGCCCTGGGCGGACATCACGGACACGGGTGACAGCTATGTGACCCTGAAACGCGCGGAGCCGATGTATGTCTACGAAAAGCATCTGAAACCATCCGCCGACGCCTACGCAGACCCGGAGGATCAGAGGAACGCGTACGTGTCGCCGGTGTACGGCGATTTCACGAAGGGCTTCCCCCCGACTTTGATCCAGGGGGGCACGAAGGAGATCTTCCTGAGCAACTTCGTCCGCCTCTACCAGGCGCTCGATATGGCGGGGCGGACAGTCAAGCTGGATCTCTACGAGGGGATGCCGCACGTATTCCAGGCGTTCATCCCCGATTCGCCGGAAGCGAAAACGGCGTTGGGAAAGGTCGATGCCTTTCTCCGCCTTTACCTGCGCGGCCGGGCGAACGAACGCGGAAACAATGGCCATGCGGGCGGGTCGGTTGAGAATCCACGGGTGCGGGAGGGGTAGGACGGAAACAGCGCCTTTCCCCTTGCGGCCCGGGGGAAATGAGCGCGGCGGCGATCGTGCCGGCCTTGCGGCGTTCGCAGCCGCATATCCGCCGAATGTCCCGCCGAAACCCTCCCCGGCATCCGATCGTTATTCCCCCACGCGCGCCTCCCCGGAAGTTGTGGGTTATCCCTCAACCGCGGTTCGGCGGTGTTGCGGATTATTTTGGGTTCAAACGCGGACGGGATTCGCTTATAATCGATCTCGACCCCATAAAATAGCTTCCAAGGCATGTTTTAAGGGCGCAAACAATGAGATGACGTGGCTCGACCTCGACCATGCTCTACGCGCTTGACATATTCGGGACGTTTGTCTTCGCCGTATCGGGCGCCTTCCGCGCCATGAAGCACGAACTGGACCTGCTCGGCGTGATGGTCCTGGCTGTGGCCACCGGGATCGGCGGGGGTATCATTCGGGACGTGCTGCTCGGAGTCGTGCCGCCGCCGGCGTTTCGGAACGAGACGTATATTATTGTCTGCCTCGCTGGGGGCATATTCGTCTTCTCCGCCGCGAAGAAAATCGCCCCTCGCTGGGATTGCGTGATGGCCGCGGATGCGGTGGGGCTGAGCGTTTTCGCCGCCATAGGTGCCGCAAAGGCCGCCAACTGCGGCCTTGGACTCGTCGGCGTCGTCGCGATGGCGGCGATCACCGCGACGGGGGGCGGCGTGATCAGGGATATCCTCGTCCGCGAAATCCCGGTGATCCTGAAGGCCGACTTCTACGCCACCGCCGCGCTCGCCGGCGGCGCCTGCCTCGTGGCGGCGAGATGGGCCGGTCTTTCGGAGAAGGCCCAGCTCCTCCTGGGGGCGTTGACCGCCCTCGGACTGCGCATCGCGGCGATGCGCTACGGCATCTCGCTCCCCAAGGCCCGGAAACTCCCCGCATCGCCCTCGCATCTAACGGAGATCCGCAAGGCGGGGTTCGAGGCGGGGCGCGCGTCCCGGTCCGCGGACCGCCCCGAGTGAACTCCTGGGGGTCATCTGTCTGTTCCCGGCGGCGACCGCCGGTTTCGCGGCGACGGGCGGGATGGCGCATCCGCCCGCGTCATGATCGGCGGTGAAAGGGGGAGGGGGATTCGATGGAAACGGCGACAGTTTACTTTGAGGATTATACGCCTGAGAATACCGCGGTGACCCTCGCGCTGGCCCTCTCGAGGGCGAAGGCGCTGGGGATCGGGAAGATCGTGCTGGCCTCGACGACAGGCGCCACCGCGCGTGCGGCGATGGAACATTTCGCGGGGCACGGGATCAGGCTGGTCGTGGTCCCGCACCAGCACGGATTCAGGGAGGGAAAACACCCGTTCCCGGAAGGGCTCGCCGCCGCCCTGCGGGGGGCCGGGCACGCCGTGCATTTCGGCACCATGCTCTTTCACACCTTCAACTTCTACGGAAACGACACGCCGTCTGCGATGGCCAATCTGCTCCGCTGCTTTTCCCAGGGCGTGAAGGTCTGCTTCGAGATCGTGCTGATGGCGTCGGACGCCGGCCTTTGCGCTCCGCGGGAGCGGGTGATCGCCGTCGCTGGGACCGCCCGGGGGGCCGACACCGCCATGGTGATGGAGGCGGCCTCCTCCCAGCACCTGAAGCTCCTGAGGGTCAACGAGTTGATCTGCAAGCCGTACCATTCGCTGAATATCGACGAGGTGAGAGAGCGGCTGCATGGAAAGAAAGGGAAGGCGTAGCGCGCCGCGCGGCTCCCCCACCAGGGCGCCGGGGAGAGGGGGCGGTCTCTCCCCAAGGCCGCACTTCAATCCGCCCCCCCGTTCCCGCCCCGGCCCCGCCTTACCTTGCGGCGTTCTGCGGCGTTTGCTATAATAGCGTCGCCGGGATGGGCGGCGTTGGTTCTAACTCACTCCGCGGAAAGATGTTCGGTCCGGAGCGCAGGCCGCGAGGCGGATTTGCGGCGGCACCCGGCGAACCCCCTCCCTCCGGGGCACGCCGCGCCGCGGCAAGGAATGCAGGGATGAGAAGCAGGCCCCTCAAGTGGATCGAGAACATGCGCGCCCGCGCCGGCGAGCGCACCGAGACGCTGCAGCGCATCATCCCGCCCGGAATCTCGCGCCTCACGAGGAGTTTCCACCGCCAGATACCGGGATACCGCGTCAGCCCGCTCAAGGGGCTCACCAACCTGGCCGCGATGCTCGGCCTCGGAGGCATCTGGGTGAAGGACGAGTCGTTGCGGCTCGAGCTCAACTCTTTCAAGGTCCTGGGCGGATCGTTCGCCGTTTACCAATTCCTCAAGAAAAGGCTCGGCATGGAGCATCTGGAGCTGCCGTTCAGCGAGATGACATCCCCCGCCATCATCGGCAAGCTCGGGCAGATCACCTTCGCCGCGGCCACGGACGGCAACCATGGCAGGGGGGTCGCGTGGGCGGCGTCGAAACTCGGCCACAAGGCGGTTATCTACGTGCACAAGGGCACCTCGCCCGCCCGCGTCAAGGCGATCGAGGGCTACGGGGCCGTCGTACACGCCATTGACGGAACGTACGACGACGCGGTGCGCCAGGTGACGCTCGACGCGAAGGCGAACGGGTGGCAGGTCATCTCAGACACGTCGTGGAACGGATACGAGGAGATTCCGATCTGGGTGATGCAGGGCTACACCACGTTGCTCTCCGAGGCGCAGGAGCAACTCGCCGCGCAGGGCATCGTGGCGCCTACGCACGTCATCGTGCAGGCGGGTGTCGGGGCGCTCGCGGCCTCCGTGATAGGGTTCTACCGCAGCCTCTTCGGCGCCAAGGCCCCTGTCTCCGCGGTGGTAGAGCCCGACAAGGCGGCGTGCCTGTACGCCTCCGCCGAGAAGGGCACGGGCGTCCCTGTCGCGTTCAAGGGAGAGCTCGACACCATCATGGCCGGCCTCGCCTGCGGGGAGCCGAGCCCCCTTGCCTGGCGCCTTCTGTGGGATTGCGCCGACGTCTTCATCTCATGTCCCGACTACGTCGCCGCCAAGGGCATGAGGGTGTACGGCGTGCCGCTCAGGGGGGATCCGTTCATCGTCTCGGGCGAGTCGGGGGCGGTGACGCTCGGGGCGCTTATGTTCATCATGCGGCGCAAGGATGCCAAGCCGCTCAAGGACGCCCTCGGTCTCGGGCCGCAGTCGCACCTGCTCCTCATCAATACGGAGGGGAACACCGATCCGTATCGTTTTCGGGACGTGGTCTGGGACGGCGCGGATGCGGTTCCCGAGGAGTACCGCACGTCCTAGCGGGCGGGGCGCCCGGTCAGGCGGACGCGGCCGGGAGCAGATCGACGAACTTGCGGACCTCGCACCCCGACTTCTCAGCTGCGTCCATTATGAGGCTCACGATCCCGTGGCGCTCCTCGATCCCGCGCGCCGTCTCCTCCGCCGGCCCGCCGCGCTCCATGAGGGCGAGGACCGACACGGCGTAGAGCCAGAAGAGCAGGCTCTCCATACGCTCCTTCTTGAACCAGAGGACGCCGTTGTACTGGTTGTACCCGAGGTAGAGGCGCGCGTCGCCGTCGTTGAGCAGGTCGCGGAACGCCTCGACGGCCGCCGCCCCGTCCCCCGTGTCGCACCAGTGGCCGTAGCCGGCCAGGACGGCTAGGAGCGTGGCGCGCTGCGCGGCCGTCCAGCCGTCGACGCCGCGCCCGCGGAGCGCCGCGGCGAACGCCTTTCCCAGCAGGAGCTCGTTCATGAGGGCGACGCCCTGCCCCGCGGCGTCCTCCCGCGACCGTACGGCGCCGAGGCGGCGCGTTACGACCCACGCGCCGGCCGTGGCGTGGAAGAGATTCCCCTCCGCCATCAGCCCGGCGCGCAGATATTCGATAGCGGCGGATCTCCTCTTCTTCATCCGAACGATCTCCGCTACGACGTCCAGCCCGGCCATGATCTCATCCCGGATTTTGCGCGCGTCGCACGACGCCCCGATGAACTTCGTCGTCGCGCGCACCAGTTCTCCCGCCGTCTTTGATATCTGGGGACGCGCCTTCCCGGGGTCCACGACGAGCCGCTCCACGGCCTCGCCCCCCGCGAGCGCGGCGAACGGCGCATGCACGGGATCCAGGATCATCTCGCGCACCGCCTCCTCGACGCTCGGCACCCCGCGCCAGCCGAGGGAGCGCGCGAGCCGCCCGTAGTAACCCCCGGGGCCGTCTTCGACCTCCCTGAAGTCGAGGTAGACGATGAATCGGAAGGCGCCGAGCTGCGCGTAGATCCCCTGGCGGGCGAGCTCCCGGCCCGGGCGGATATGCTCGAGATTAGTCACGCTGTTGCGGAAGATGTAGTACGACCGCGCGCCGTCGTTCAGCCCCAGCGCCTCGGATAGCGTCTTCTGGACGACGCGTTTCTTCCCGGGGTCGTCGTAGTCGACGGCCATCCCGCACGAGGTCCGGATCCAGCCCTCAGTCTCCTGGTATTTGTTGTGGTAGAGCACCACCGCCCTCTCGCCGCCGGAGCGGTTGGAGTAGGCGAAGACATTCTCGTTGACCTTGCCCTGCGGCGTGAAGAAGTCGTAGAGGGCGAAATGTTCCACCCCGCTGAACAGGTGCCGTTTTTTCATCAGCGGGAAGATTTCCGCCTCATGCCGGCGGACGAGGCTCCAGTCGACCTGCTCGTTCCGATAGGCGCGGCGGTACTCCATGCCGTACTTCTCGATGAACCCCTCGATCTGCCCGTGGCCGAACATCGGGAGGCCGGGCATCGTCACCATCATGAGGCAGACGCCGAAATACTTGTCCCCGTTCCCGAACTGCTCGATCGCGGTCAGCTCGTCCGGGTTGTTCATGAAGTTGACGAAGCGCATGAGGATGCGGGGGTCGAACTCCAGGGTGTTCTTCACGACGCTCCGGTACTTGTCGTTCTCTTCCATCTTGAGCATGTTCATGAAGGCGCTGTTGTAGACGCGGTGCATCCCCAGCGTGCGGACGAAATACCCCTCCATCATCCAGAACGCCTCGGCGAGCAGGAGCGTGTCGGGCATCTCGCGGGTGACGCGGTCGACGACCTCGCGCCAGAACTCGTGCGGCATCCGGCGGTCGAAGTCGGCGCGCATCATTCCGTGCTCCGCGCGCGATGGGATCCCGCCGCCCGTGCCGGGGTGCGGGTACCAGAGGCGTTGGAAATGCTTCTTCGCGAGCGTCATGGCGGCGTCCAGGCGGATGATCTGGAAGCGCCGCGCTACGTCTAGGATGGTCGCGATGACGGCCTCCCGGACGTCGGCGCGGAGGAAGTCGAGCTGGGCGGTGTCATTCCACGGCATGCTCGTGCCGTCGTTGCCGTGGTAGATGAACCTTAGACCGCCGGTCCGTTTGTCGCGCCTGCGGAAGACGACCGCCGCGTCGCGCCTGCTCCAGTAGCCGTCCTCGATCTGGATGGCGACGGACGGATCGTCGGAGAGGTCGGGTCCGGTGAACTGATACCCGGGGAAGGGCGGATGGTCGAGCTGGATGTAGCGCTCCGGGTGCTCGATCACCCACCGCGAGTGGATCCCGGTGTGGTTGGGAACGACGTCGGTGGCGAGCCTCAAGCCGCGCCTCCGCGCCCGGTCCCTGAGATTCCGGAACGCCTCTTCGCCGCCGAGGTCGCGGCTGATCGAGTAATCGTAAAGGGAGTAGGCGGAGGCGAGGGCGTCCGGGTTTCCGCAGATCCGTTTGATCTTCCGCGAGGCGGAACTCCGCTCCCAGACGCCGATGAGCCAGAGGCCGGAGAAGCCCCACCTGGAGAGCGTGTCCAGTTCCTCGTCGGGAATCTGGTCGATCCGGCGGATATCCCGGCCGTACTTCTTGGAGAGCTGGTCGAGCCAGACATAGGTGCTCTTGGCGATGAGGACGACCCTCGACATCCAGTCGCGGTCCTCGGTGAAACGATCGTACTCCGGCGAGTCCACGTATTTCGCGTACTCCGGGTAGTCGGCGTCGTGGAGGCCCTTGAAGGTGAGAACCTGCGTCGGGCCCGCGCCGAGCCATCCCGCCTTCTCCTCCTCCTTCAGGAGATCGAGGGCCGTAAGGAGCCGATAGTAGAGCCTGTCCGGCAGGTACTCCCGCCAATGGTCCCGGATGTAGGAAAGCTGTCCGTGAAGCGACTCGGGGGAGGAGGCGATCGGCTCGCGTAGGAAGTCGATGACCGCCTTCCCCTCCCGCCCGAACCCCGGCTGGGACCGGAAGTAGGACTCTATGGCGCGGGAGAGGTCCGGGTAGGCGGTGTCGCGGACGAGTTCCTCGTCGCTGAAGAGCTCGAGAACGGATGCGAGGGCAGGGTTTGAGTTGGCCAGGGAGAGGAGCAGGATTTCCGCTGTCGCGAGATGCGGATTGGGGATCCCCCCCGTCTCCCGTTTGAGAAAATCCCGCGGGGCTGCGGCCCCCCTGAGCACGGAGCGCGGCGGAAAGAGGGCGACGAACCGTTCGAGCGTGCCGCGGAGCGCGCCGGGCGGAAGCTGCGTCCCCGCATGTTTCAGGCCCCTCCTGAAGGCGCGCGGGTTTTGCGTCTCGCAATAGACCCGGATGATGCAACGGAAGATTTCGTTGAGGAGTCCGGTGGCGTTGAGCTGCCCGGCCTTGATGGCGCGGTGGGCGAACGCCTGCGTGTCGTGCCTCTCGTAGATCCGCTTGACGATCAGCCGGAGGACTCGGAAGTCGGGGACGCGGATCTCCCCCTTCTCGGGGAAAACCCCCGTGCCGAGGTCGTAGCGTTCCCACTGGGCCCTGGATATCGGGAACTCGAGGGGGAAGTAGGATCTGCGGAGGGGACGGGCGCGTGTCCTCATGGAGCGACATTATAACGGCTGCGGCCGGAGAAGGGGAACAGGAATTGTGGCTGGACTTGAATTGCGCCTGGACTTTCCCCGGTTCCATCAAATGGGGTCAAAAATCATGGCTTGAACCTGGCCGGCGCGGGATAAAGTTGTCCTCGCCGTTTTCATGCATGAACCCTTCCCCGGTGCCCGGATAATGTCGCTCAGTAACACCCCTTGGCTCGCCTTGATCCCGTACGCCATCTCCTTGATGAAATTCAACTTCGGCCTTGAAAAGTTGGGATGGAATATCACCGGGAATTCGTGAACCTGCGCCGCGATTTCCCCGCAAGTGCGATAGGCTTCATGCGCGGCCCCTCCTTGGCGATATGCCTTTCCCCTCCCTGAAAATCAGCATGTCACGGGTTGGGCCGCATTTTCACTTCCTTGATTGCGTTGCCCCCTCTCTTTATGCCGGTCGTGACTTCTATATGCCTGAAAATTGGGGAATGTCCCGCAATTGTGCCGGATTGCAAGGCCCCGGCCTGGAAAGTGGGCGACACCGGCCGCGCCGCGGCCCTCCCCCGATGGCGCGCCGCGCGGCATTGCCGGGCCGGCGCTCCGCCCTGCCGAAACCGGGCGCCCGCCGGGGCGCGGGATTTATTACGGGGAGCGGAAAATGTTCGGCATCCCATCACGGCGCACAATTGGGATCCGGGCGTCGGAAATAGCTTCGGGCTTTCTCTGCTTTCCGCCGACTGGCCCTAGAGAAAGCGCCGGACATTTCCCGCCGGCTCCACCTTGTTGCGGGGGCGCCCGCGCCCCACGGCGTTCTCCTTGACGTCTTGGTTGAGGAGCCCGTCCGGCTTGAGTTCAGGGCCGTAGCCGGGAAGAAAGAACAAACGGATCCGTCGACGATGGGATATCGCCAAGCGGTTCACAGGCGCACTCGGATGAACAGGATGATTGTCGATCATGAGAGGCGCCTCGCGTCGGGCGTGACGGTCCGGTCGGCTGGAAAAAGAGAGGAATACGGGCGCTGTGAAACGCCCTTCGAATACCGTCCATGCCGGCCGTCCGCGATCGGTGATCGCGGAAATCCTGCCGCGTCGGAGCCGCCGCCGCGACCGGCCCTCCGCCATGTGATCAAGATGACCGTCGGCCCCGACTTCATGACGCTGCTAGAGGACGCGCGCGCCGAGCTGAGCCA